>JAKAFS010000201.1 GCA_021817825.1 Deltaproteobacteria bacterium
ACGCCGTACCTCGACGTCGTAACGTACACAGCGGTTATAAGGGCGGATCTGGCCGCTGAAGATCACCTCTCCGCTGCCGAGCGCCCGACCCGAGCCGAGCGCCCCCCGCCAGACGCAGAAAAATCCCAGGAGCTGCCATACGGCATCCACCGCAAGACACCCCGGCTGGACCGGATCGGCGGGCATATGACACTGAAAGTACCAGGCGTCAAGGCGGATATCCTGTTCCGCAACGATCCTCCCTTGATTACCGTTCCCGGTGATCTCCAGAATCCGGTCCACCATCAGGAAGGGCGGCGCCGGCAGACGGGCGGTGAAGTCCTCAGGAGGGTCATCCACCAGAGTCCCGTAAGCGAAGGCGACGAGTTCCTCCAGTCCGAACCGGGAACATTTCTTAAATTCCTCGTAGGTCATCGCTCCTTCTCCACGGTCAGCTGCAGGTTGACCCAGGTCAGTCCCGCCCCGACAAGGCACATGGCCACACGATCGCCGGGGCACAGCTCTTCCCAATGCCTGCTCAAAACGGCAGGCGCCCCCGTGCAGCCTGTGTTGCCGAATTCATCCACATTGAACCAATGCTCCTCCTCCCGTATCCCCGCCCGCTCGCACACGGTCCGGAGTGCACCCATATTCGCCTGATGCCCGATGAACCGGAAACGCCCGCCATTGCCGCTGCGTAAAGCGGGCACGAGGGGGCGCAGGGATTCCGTCATCCTGCGGATCGCAAAGCCCTGAACGGCATTGCCGTCCTGGTGGAAATGACCCGTCGTGGGGATCGTCACCTTTTCCCAGGCCGTGGCGTTCGTTCCGCAACTGGACTCCACGAAGGCCACCGGCGTCTTCACGGAGGCCGAAAGGACGGCCGCGGTGCTCCCGTCGCCGAACAGGACGGCCGCGGAACGGTCGCTGAAATCGATCACGCGCGTGACGTTCTCCGGCTGGACGATCAGCACGAAAGGCGGCAGTCGGTCCGCCGCCATCCGGCTGACGAGGTCGACCTGTATCCCGAAGGTCGTGCAGGCCGAGTTCACATCGAAACAGGTCGCGTCGATCCCCAGCTCCGCCGCCACCATGGCCGCTTCCGCGGGGATCAAAAAAGCCGGGGAGCTGCTGCCCGCGATCACCAGACCGACGTCGGCAGGTTTGAGACCCGCCCTGTCAAGGGCCATCCGCGCCGCTGCCGCACCGGTCTGTGCGTTCCGGTAGAGGCTGGCTTCATGAGCTGCGCGCGGATCCCGATTCTTGGTCTGACGGATGTAGTCCAGGGGCAGCACCGTCCGCCGTTCGCGTATTCCCACGCGCTCGAGGATCCATGCCTCATCGGTCCCGATCTCCAGCTCCTCCAGGAACCGGTTCGTAATGACATTTTCCGGATGGAAGTGTCCCATGCCGTGCAGATAGAGCATTAGACCAGTTCCCTCCCGATGATCATATCCTGGACTTCCCGGACCCCTTCGTAGATGTCGATGATCTGGGCGTCCCGGACCAGTTTCGAGATCTCGAATTCCGACATGAATCCGTATCCGCCGTGAAGATGGAGGCCCTGTACGGAACAGAAGATCGCCGCGTCTGCGGCGAGGTTCTTGGCCAGGGAGGCGTAAACGCCCCGGTCGGGCGCCCCCTCCTGGACCAGAAAAGCCGCCTTCATCAAGGCCATTTCCGCCTGCTCGGTCCTCTTCCACATTTCAACGAGGGTATCACGGGCCACGGGCAGATCGCAGATCCGCTGCCCGAACTGGCGCCGTTCCCGTGTGTAAGCCAGGGTAAGATCGAGGGCGCGCCGGGCGATGCCCACGCCGATCGCGGCCACCATGGGCCGGGCATAGTCAAGGACATCGGTCAGGTATTGGAAGCCGAGCCTCCTATCGCCGATGATCTGTTCCTCCTCGACGGTGACATCCTCGAAAGTGACGCTTGCCGTGTTGGAAAGTCTCTGCCCCAGTTTGTCCTCGGGCTTCCCGGTGACGATCCGCCCCCCGCAGGGAAGCGGGATCTCACGGCAGGCCTGTGACTCGATCTCCGCCGTCTCCGGCTCCACGGCCAAAGAGGGGATGACCACACAGGCCATGAAGGGAGAAGTCGGTTTGCCGACCCTGGTAAAGACGGTAAACTGCGAGGCGAAGGAGGCGTTTGTGATGAAGCATTTCGAACCGTTGAGGAGGTATTTCCCTCCCTGTCCCTTCCGGATCGTGGTCGTCATCGCGCTGTTGTCCGATCCCGCCCAGGGTTCCGTCAGACAGAAGGAGGCCAGAAGCGGCCGCTCCACGAAGGGGCCGAGGAAGGAGCGCTGCTGCTCCTCCGAACCGTGTATGCCGATTACCGCATTGGCCAGATCGTTGCACATGGCCGACGTGGCGATGCCGCTGTCCCCGTAGGAAATTTCCCGGATGATCAGGGCTGTTGAGATGAGATCGAGCGAGTACCCTTTCACCGCCTCCGGGATGGAGAGATTCAAGATGCCGAGATCCCAGGCCTTCTGGATAATGTCGAAGGGGAAGGCATGGGCCTTCTCCAGGTTCAAGATGCGGGGAGTGATCTCCCGGCCGACAAAACGCTGTACGGTCTCGACG
>JAKAFS010000202.1 GCA_021817825.1 Deltaproteobacteria bacterium
TTCCTTTCCTTAATGAATGGTTCATGCCACCGCGGCACGGACCTTGCCGAAGGCCATCTCCGTCAGCGGTGTTCCCGGTTTCACCATCGGAAACACATTCTCCTCCGGCTCGACGTGGAAATCCATCACCACCGGTCCGGGGGTCTCCAGACCCTCCTTGAGGACCCGTTTGACTTCGTTGGGTTTGGTGGCCCTGAGACCCTTGATCCCGTAAGCCTCGGCGAGCTTGACGAAGTCGGGGGCCTGGGTCATGTCGGACTGGGAGTACCGCCGCCCGTAGAAGAGCTCCTGCCACTGGCGGATCATCCCGAGGTAGAGATTATTCAGGATGACGACTTTGACGGGCAGGCCGTAATGGACCATGGTGCCCAGCTCCTGGATGTTCATCTGGATGCTGCCGTCTCCGGCCACATCCACGACGATCCGGTCCGGACAGGCCACCTGGGCGCCGATGGCGGCGGGGAGTCCGAACCCCATCGCTCCCAGTCCTCCCGAGGTGAGGAAGGCGTTGGGCTCGTCGAAACGGTAGAACTGGGCCGCCCACATCTGATTCTGGCCCACCTCGGTCGCAATGATCGCCCGGCCCCCGGTGAGCTGATGGAGCTTCTCGACGACGTACTGGGGTTTGATGTTCTGGTTTCGGCAGTAGGAGAGGGGCATTTCCGCCTTCCACTGGCGGATCCGGTTGCGCCAGGCCCGGATCGGCCGCTCGGGCAGCGTCAATCCCTGCTCGTCGCTGAGGCGAAGGAGGGTCTGAAGGGCCGGCGTACAGTGGCTGACGATGGAGACATCGGTCCGGACGATCTTGTCGATGGAGACGGGATCGATATCGATGTGGATGATCCTGGCATGGGGGGCAAAGGCCTCGACCTTGGAGGTCGCCCGATCGTCGAACCGGACGCCGACCGCCATGAGCAGGTCGCATTGGCTGACGGCCATGTTGGCCGAGTAGGCGCCGTGCATCCCCAACATGCCGCTCCAGAGCGGATCGCTCGCGGGGAAGCCGCCCAATCCCATCAGTGTCGATACGACCGGGATCTGAAATTTTCTCGCGAAGGCCCGGAACTCCCCGGAGGCCTTGCCGAGAATCACCCCTCCCCCGACAATGAGGAGCGGTTTTTTCGCCTTCAGGAGCCGCTTCAGGGCTTCGTTGCAGAGTCCCTCCAGATCCGGGGGGGTCTCCTCCCCGGGGCAGGCGGCCGTCGGGGTGGGATCGATCGCTGCGACCGACTGAATGACGTCTTTCGGCAGATCGACGAGGACCGGTCCCGGCCGTCCCGAACGGGCAATCTGAAAGGCCTCCCGGATCGTGCCGTGCAGATCCCCGATCCGCCGGACCAGGAAGTTGTGTTTCGTGCAGGTCCGGGTGATGCCGGTGATGTCCACCTCCTGGAACCCGTCATTTCCGATCATGGCCGTGGGGACCTGTCCGGTGAGGACGACCACGGGAATGGAATCCATATACGCATTGGCGATACCGGTCACCGTATTGGTGGCGCCGGGTCCCGACGTGACCAGGCAGACGCCGACGCGGCCCGAGGCCCTGGCGTAGCCGTCGGCGGCATGGATGGCCCCCTGTTCGTGCCTGACCAGGATGTGCCGGATATCCTGCCGGCACAGCTCGTCATAGATATCCATGACGCACCCCCCGGGATAACCGAAAAGGGTGTCGACGTTTTCTTCTTTCAAGGCCCTGAAAAGGATCTGCGACCCGCTCTGCTGCATGGCTGTTGTCCTCCTTTTGTTTTTCCCCAAATAAAAAAACCGTTACCAGGGGAGGTAACGGTTTTTTGTTCACTCATTTTTTAAGAACAGACCATCACCCAGCCCCTATGTGGAAGGGAATAATAATCCCGCTAATTATCGCGATCCGTACGAGGCCGGTGCTGGTTCTGACTGTATTCATGGCAATCCTTCCCAAAATGGTGACTCCCCAATAACAGCCCGTTTTCTTCTTGTCAAGCAAATTTTTTATCGGATCAGGCCTTCCGGTGTTTGATGAACGTGCCGTTTTTGTACTCTTCGAAGGCGATCCGCAGCTGCTCCTGCGTGTTCATGACGATGGGGCCATACCAGGCGACCGGCTCCCCGATCGGTTTTCCTGCCATAAGGAGGAACCGGACCGGTTCGTTCTCCGTAGAAACCGCTATCCCCTGCCCGTCGGTAAAAAGGACGAGATCCCCGTCGGCTGCAAAGGGATTGCGCTCGATGTCGAAATAATTCCTCCCCTCGACCTCGTAAGAGAAAGGGTTCTTTTCTTTGCAGAACAGGCCCCGGCCTCCGATCACGTAGGCAAAGACGGTATACCCCGGCCTGGTGCGGTGCGTGAACTCCATTCCCATAGGAACCGTCACGTCGAGGTATTCGGGATCGGTGACGATGTCCCGGACCGGTCCCCTGATCCCCTCGATCTCACCGCAGATGATCCGGATCGTGGCGCCGCCTGCCGTCCGGATATCGGGAATCTGGCCGCTTTTCACGTCGCGGTAGCGGGGCTCCATCATCTTGTGGGAGGCGGGCAGGTTGGCCCAGAGCTGGAAGCCCCCCATACGGCCCGTCTCA
>JAKAFS010000203.1 GCA_021817825.1 Deltaproteobacteria bacterium
CGATGCGGTTCTCGTCGTCACCCCGAACTACTACAAGGGGGAGATGACCGATGCCGTTCTGACCCGCTTTTACACGGACGTGGCCGATGCCTCGCCCCTGCCGGTCATCCTCTACAACATGCCGCGCAACGCCGGGATCAACATCTCCGCGAAGCTTGCCGTCGAGCTGGCAAAGCATCCGAATATCATCGGAATAAAGGACAGCGGCGGCAACATCGTCCAGATCGCGGACATGATCCGGAACGCGCCGGCCAGCTTCTCGGTCTTCGCCGGCTCGGCAAGCTTCCTCTTCACGAGCCTCGCCCTCGGCGCCACGGGGGGCACGCTGGCCCTGGCCAATGTCTTCCCGAACGAATGCGCCCGCCTCCAGAAGCTCTTCGAGGCCGGGAAGATGAAAGAAGCCCGGGATCTGCAGATGAATCTCATCGACCCCAACAACGCACTCACCGCCAGATGGGGCATTCCGGGACTCAAGGCCGCCATGGAGATGATCGGTCTGTACGGCGGAGATCCCCGCCCGCCGCTGCTTCCCCTGAAAGAGGCCGACCGGGAGGAGCTCCGGAAAGTCCTGACCCGGACGGGATTTCCCCTGAAGGCGTAAGTTTGACTTCTTACAATCAGATGCCACGGGATAGCTCGGGCACTTAGGAAAAATAGAGGGGCCGTTCGGCTTCCAGCCGGCAGGATTGGAAAAGCCGCAATGGCCCCTCTATTCATCCCATTATCATAGCGGTAACGATGTTCCTCCCTACCGGATCGCTTCCCCGGCGCTTACTGTATGTCTTGAAAGGACTGGGACAGCTCCATATACACCCTGCCAACATCTTCATTGGCACGTTATCATTGTGAAATCCACCGAAGGGGTGCCGGCAAAATTTTCTATTGACAGCCGCCCTTCTCCATGTTAGAGGCATCGGCAAAGGATTACCGATGCCGATGAACCAAATTTTCAACATCGAAGATATCGAAAAGAAGATCCTCCTCATCCTCCGGATCCTCAAAGAATCGCCGGAGCCGATGGGAGCCCGCATTATTTCCCGGCGCATGCTGGACCACGGCGTGACTCTCAGCGAGCGCGGGGTCCGCTACCACCTGAAACTGATGGACAACCGGGGCCTGACCCGGCTCATCGGCCGGCATGACGGCCGGGCCATCACGGAGCAGGGAATCGAGGAGATCGGCAACGCGCGGGTCCACGACAAGATCGGCTTCGCCATCTCCCGCATCGAGATCCTTGCCTTCCGCACATCGCTCGATCTGGATAAACGGCAGGGACTCATCCCCGTCAATGTCTCCTTTTTCCCCCGCAAGTCCTTCAAAAAAGCGCTGGAGCTGATGAAGCCCGCCTTCGGCAAGGGGCTCTGCGTGAGCGAGTTGGTGGCCTGCGCCGACGAGGGGGAACGGATCGGCGAATTGCCGGTCCCGATGGGATATACGGGGTTCGCCACGGTCTGCAGCATCGTCGTAAACGGCATTCTTCTGAAGAACGGCGTCCCGATGGACTCCCGGTTCGGCGGCATCCTGCAGGTCAAGGACGGCAAACCGCTGCGCTTCGCCGAGCTGATCCACTATTCCGGATCATCCCTTGACCCGTCCGAGGTCTTCATCCGGGGGAGGATGACCTCCGTCCGGCAGGCGGTGGACCAGGGGGAAGGGAAGATCCTCGCCAATTTCAGGGAGATTCCCGTCCCGGCGCTCAAGCTTGTCGATCATCTGATCGTCAGCCTCCGGAACGCGGGGATCGGGGGGGTGCTTGCCATCGGAGAGATCGGAGAACCGATCTGCCAGATCCCGGTCGACGTGAACCGGGTGGGGATGATCCTTTACGGAGGGCTCAACCCCGTCGCCTGCGCGCACGAGACGGGCGTCGAAGTGGAAAACCGTGCGATGTCGACCGTCATGGAGTATCAGGAATTGCAGAATTTCGGAGAACTCTGCAAGAGCAGATAACAGACCACCGGAAAGGCATTTTACTCAACACTTATTTTATTGAAAGAGGAGGTAAACAAGTCATGGCCAAGGTTAACCCGTTTAAAGTAGCACAGCAGCAGCTCGATCAGTGCGCAAAGATCCTTCATCTGGATCCCGGCATTCAGGCCGCACTGAGAGTCCCCTCTCGCGAACTCCACGTCTCCCTGCCGGTCCGTATGGATGACGGCTCGGTGAAGGTATTCCAGGGATTTCGCGTCCAGTACAACGACGCCAAGGGGCCCTGCAAGGGCGGGATCCGTTTCCATCCCGATGAGACCATCGACACCGTCCGCGCCCTGGCCGCCTGGATGACCTGGAAATGCTCGCTTCTGGACCTGCCCTTGGGCGGCGGAAAAGGCGGCGTGATCTGCAACCCCAAGGAGATGTCCCAGGGCGAACTGGAAAGGCTCTGCCGCACGTACATCGACCAGGTCGGAAGGATCATCGGCCCGGAGAAGGATGTTCCGGCACCGGACGTTTACACCAACCCCCAGATGATGGCCTGGATGATGGACGAGTATTCGAAGATCTCCGGGAAGAACCAGTTCGGCGTGATCACCGGGAAGCCCCTGGCCGTCGGCGGCTCCGCC
>JAKAFS010000024.1 GCA_021817825.1 Deltaproteobacteria bacterium
TCTGGCGGGGAGCTGCGCAAGGCCCTGGCCAGCGGCGCGGCGATCGTCGGGATCAACAACCGCGACCTGCAAACCTTCAGGACCGATATCGAGATCTCCCATGACCTGGCAGCCCGCATCCCGGTCGATAAGATCGCAGTCAGCGAAAGCGGGATCCGGGACCGCAGCGATATCGAAGGACTTGCAGGAGCCGGGATCAAGGCCTTTCTCATCGGCGAAACCCTGGTCACGGCCGCCGATCCCGGAAAAACGCTGGAAGGACTTTTGGGGCAATGACGGAGATCAAGGTCTGCGGGATCACGAGACTGGAAGACGCCCTCTGCGCCGTCGACTGCGGGGCAGGCGCCTTGGGGTTCATCTTCCATCCCCAAAGCCCCCGCTACCTTCCGCCGGCCAAGGCCCGGACCATCATTGCGGCCCTGCCCCGGGGTGTCGCAACGGTGGGGGTCTTTGTCAACGAGTCCCCGGGGCAGGTGGCCCGGATCGCGGGCGAAGCAGGGATCGATCTCATCCAGCTCCACGGCGACGAATCACCGGCCTACTGCCGGGCCTTCCCGCCGGAGCGGCTCATCAAGGCCGTCGCGCCCAACGGCGAGGCGGACCTGAAAGCCCTGGCCGATTATGCGGTCCGGGCCTTCCTGATCGATGCCCGGAGCGAAGAACGCTACGGCGGCACGGGCCGATGCGCCGACTGGGATCTGGCCGCCCGGATCGCCAGGTCGCGCCCCCTCATTCTCGCCGGCGGCTTGAAGGAAGACAATATCGACACTGCCCTTTCGGTCGTCGCACCGTCTGCGGTGGATCTGAACAGCGGCGTGGAACAGGCGCCGGGAATCAAGGACCATGACCGGCTGCGGAAACTGATCGCCCGGATCCGTCGGACCGCCCCTTCCGGAGGTTCTGTGATCTTCGGCAAGGGAGCCGGCGAGTAGAGATGAAGTATGCCAGTTCGGAGTAGATGCCTTCATGCAGCCCGATTTGGAGGCTTTTCG
Source organism: Deltaproteobacteria bacterium (assembly GCA_021817825.1). Lineage (GTDB taxonomy): Bacteria > Desulfobacterota > Syntrophia > Syntrophales > UBA5619 > JAKAFS01. Next base: position 993 of record JAKAFS010000024.1, read on the forward strand.
GGGCCTCTGCCCGCGTCGCGTAGCGAAGCAGCCGCAACGGCAACTGTTCGAGCGCCTGAAGGCGCGAGTTTTGCCGTTGCAGCGGAGCAAGCGGTTGCAGGGTCGAAAAAGATCCATGAGCGTCAGTGAAGTGCCTCTACAGCCCGAACGGATTCATTAAAGAAAGGAAACAGCATGAGCAAGAAACTACCTGACAAGCAGGGCCATTTCGGGATCTTCGGAGGGCGCTATGCGGCGGAAACGTTGATGCCCGCCCTCCTGGAACTGGAGACGGCCTATGGCGCGGCGCGCCGGGATGCGGCCTTCAAAAGGGAGTTCGCCTTTTACCTCCATGAATACGGAGGCCGGGAAACGCCCCTCTACGAGGCGAAAAGGCTCACCGAGTCCCTGGGAGGGGCCAAGGTCTATCTGAAACGGGAAGACATGAACCACACGGGCTCCCACAAGATCAACAACACCTTGGGCCAATGTCTGCTCGCCAAGCGGATGGGGAAACGCAAGGTCATCGCCGAGACCGGGGCGGGCCAGCACGGGGTGGCCACGGCCACGGCCGCGGCCCTCTTCGGCCTGGAGTGCCGGATCTTCATGGGCGACGAGGACATCCGCCGCCAGGCCCATAACGTCCATAGGATGCGGATCCTGGGCGCCGAGGTGGTCCCGGTCAGCGCCGGGACTGCGACCTTGAAAGATGCCATGAACGAGGCGATGCGCGCCTGGGTCACGACGGTCCGCGACACCTTCTACGTCATCGGCACCACGGCCGGCCCCCATCCCTATCCGGTCATGGTCCGGGACTTCCAGAGCGTCATCGGCCGCGAGGCCAAACGCCAGATCCGGAAGCAAGAGGGGCGGCTCCCTGATCTCCTCATCGCCTGCGTGGGCGGGGGGAGCAATGCCCTGGGGCTCTTCCACCCCTTCATCGGCGACAAGGAGGTGGCCATGACCGGCGTGGAAGCCGCAGGACACGGGCTTGCCACGGGACAGCATGCGGCGAGCATCACCGCGGGCCGGGTCGGCGTCCTCCACGGGAACAAGACCTACCTCCTCCAGGACGCCCACGGCCAGGTCCGGGACGCCTATGCCATCGCGGCCGGACTCGACTACCCCGGCGTGGGGCCGGAGCACGCCTGGCTCGCCGACACGGGTCGGGTCCGCTACAAAACCGTGACCGACGCAGAGGCGATCCAGGCCTTTGTCACCCTCTCCCGCACCGAGGGGATCATCCCGGCCCTGGAGAGCGCCCATGCCGTGGCCGAAGCGATCAAAACCGCTCCGGCGCTGGGACGGGACCGGATCGTCATCGTCAACCTCTCCGGTCGGGGAGACAAGGACGCCGAGACGATCGCCGCACTACAGGAGGGAAAAAATTGAGGGGACGGATCGAAGCGAAATTCAATGACCTGAAACAAAAGAGGCAAAAAGCCTTCATCGCCTACCTGACCGCAGGAGACCCGGATCTGGGAAAAACGGCCGAACTGGTCCCGGTTCTCGCGGCGGCCGGCGTGGACATCGTGGAAATCGGGATCCCCTTTTCCGATCCCACGGCGGACGGGCCGGTCATCCAGGCCGCGGCCCAGCGCGCCCTCGCGGGAGGAGCCACCCTGGAAAAGATTCTGGCCATGATCGCCGAACTCCGCAAAGTCAGCGGGATCCCGATCGTCCTGTTTACCTACTACAACCCGGTCCTGAGCTATGGCCCGGAAAGGTTTGCCGCGGCCGCCGCGAAAGCCGGCGTGGACGGGATTCTTGTCGTCGATCTGCCGCCCGAAGAGGCCGGGGAACTGCGTCGCTATACCGACCCGGCAGGTCTCGCCTTCATTTCGCTCATCGCTCCGACCACCGACGATCAACGCGCCGCGACGATCCTCCGGGGAGCGACCGGTTTTGTCTACTATATCTCCGTCACCGGGGTCACGGGAACGGCCGTCCCCAGCCCGGAGTCCGTCCGGAGCGATGTGGCGCGCCTCAAGGCCATGACAAAACTTCCCATCGCCGTGGGATTCGGGATCGCGACGCCGGAGCAGGCTGCGGCGATCGCCCCTTCGGCCGACGGCGTCGTCGTGGGATCGGCCCTGGTCCGCCTGATCGGCGAAGGGGCGCCTCGCAACGGGGAAGTGGCCGCCTTTGCCGCCGCGATCCGCCGGGCAATCGACGCCGCAGCCTCCGGCGAACCCGGATAGAAGGAAATTTGTCGAAGCGAGAGGGTTATTTGCCCAGTTTCTGGAGCAGATCTTTGGCGTACTGGTTGTCGGGATTGAGCTTCACGGCATTTTCCAGGGCGGCCTTTCCCTCGGCGGCTTTGCCGCTTTTCAGGTAGAGGACCGCCAGGTTGTAGTGCAGGACGTCCGAATCGGGGTCGATCTTCAGGCACCGCAGGTAGATATCGGTGGCGTCTTCCAGACGGTTCGCCCGGCGCAGGGCCACCGCATAGTTGTTGAAGACGGAAACCGTCTCCTTGATCGGATCGACGGTCTGCTTGAGATACTGGCCGGCCTTGTCGGTCTGGTCCTGATCGAGATAGATCTGCGCGATGCTGACCAGTTCCAGGTCGGTGGGGCGGGCATTGACGATGCTCTGGATCACCCTTTCCGCTTCTTCGGCCTTGCCGTTGGCGAAATAGGCCCCGGCCAGATCGATCTTCCGGTCGTAATTGAGGGGATTCATCTTGACCGCCTGTTCCAGGGCGATGATCCCCTGGCTGTACTGCCCCAGGTTCAGGTGGATCTTTCCCAGCAGGTTCGAATGCTGACTGGAGCGGTCCTTCTCTTCCGTATCGGGCATCCTGGCGATGGCCTTGTCGTATTCCTCCACCTGATAGAGGCACTCGCAGGTCATCAGCGCCACCCGCTGATTCTTGGTGACTTTGAGGAGCTCGACACCCATCTCCAAAGCCCCGCGGTAATCCTTGGAGAGCTTCAGCCGCCGCATCTCGTTGATCTTCTGTTCAATCAAATCCGCGGATGCGTTTTTGACCAACGCCGCTTTGATCTTTTTGATCAGATCGTTTTCGCTGAACGGCTTGACCAGAAAACCGTCCGTGCCTTCCTCGACGGCATACAGCACCTTCTCGGTCGACCGTTCGTCGGAAATCATCAGGACCGGCGTCAAATAGAGGTTGGGGTCCCCCTTGATGTACTTGAGCAACTCGATTCCGGTCATGTTCGGCATGCTCCAGTCCGTAATGACCAGATCGATGGGGTGTCCGGCCAGGGACTTGATCGCCTGCTTGCCGCTTTCAGCCATGGTCAGATTGACATAGCCGTTCTTTTTCAGCATGACCCGCATCATGTCCCGCATCTGGGGAAGATCGTCCACCACCAGCAGGTTTTCCGAGTTTGTCGTCCGAAAATTATGGACAGGGCGCTTATAAATGGCCATAGGCGTTCAAACCAGCTCCCGGCATCGTTTTAGCTTGTTCAAAGCGTTCCCCCAAAGTCTTCACCTTGCCTCTGCGCGCCTGCCGAAGGGGGCGCAAAGACTTCCAAATCGGCAACCTGTTATATGCTATTTACAATAAGTCGTCAAATGCCGACTGAAAGAAAAGGACTCCACCCCGGAACGGAGTCCCGTCACTCCCCTGCCTTTGGATGCTTAGGCCTGCCATTTTTCTTCCATTCGATCCCTATTGTAACTCAGCAGTCAGGATACTATTTTTATTCCCAGAGCTCCCGGACTCGTTGAGGAGCAGTAAAAAACCACAGTATCTATCAATCATTTTACAGGAGGTGCGTCATGGCAGAAGAAAAAACGAAAGAACTGGCAAAGAGCGAAACCACACGGCATCCCATGGCCTTCATGGACCTGGACAAATGGTTCGACGAGGCGCTTCTGAGACCCTTTTCCCCCTTCGGGCTATCCCGGCTGCGGGTCGCCCCAGAGGAGGTCGTTCCGGCTGTGGATCTCTTCGAGGATAACGGCAATCTGATTCTGAAGGCCGAACTGCCGGGCATCAAGAAGGAGGATATCGAAATTACCCTCACCGACGGCGGCATCACCCTCTCCGGGGAAAAGAAGAAGGAAAAGGAAATCAAACGGAAGGATTATTACAAATGGGAGAGTTCCTATGGCTCATTTTGCCGCACCTTCAGCCTTCCTACGGAAGTGCAGGCCGACAAGGTGACCTCCACCTTCAAGGACGGCATCCTTCAGGTCACGATGCCGAAAAGCGAAGCCGCCAAGAGCAAGGAAGTCAAGATCAAGGTCGAATAGCCGAAGAACGGTAAATCGCTGGTGTCGAGGAACAGGCATCCGGCATTTGCCCGGTCGTCTTGTCAAACCTCAGTCAATTTTTCATGTCCGAGAAAGGATTCGAAAACTTAACCACCGCCGCTCAAGGCGGTGGTTAAGTCACAGCAGCTCCTTCTTCGCGGATTTCCGTCGCCTTGGTCTCCGAACCCGAAGCTGCGCCTCCTTCCGCCGCCCAATGCGGCAGCGTAGCATCTCCTGCCTTGACAATCCCATCGAACGCCGTTTAATGTGTATTTCATGATGTGATCCATCTTCCTGCGCAATCACCGATACGATCAGGTCCGGAACACTTGATGGTTGATTCCATGGAATCCAGGCAGAGGAACGGAAAAAGCCGCGTAAGAGACAACCGGCCTAAGGGTGCGAAGGGTGAATGGCGTCCCCTGGGAATGACCTTTTGCCTGGCCGGATTGGCGATGCTCCTGATGGCATGGCCGACCCCCGCGGGTCTCTCCCTGGCCGGGCAGCGGGTGCTGGCCGTGGCCGTGATGGCGATCGGCCTGTGGTGCACCGAGGCGATCCCGGCGGCCGTAACCGGGATTCTCTTGGTCATCGCGCTCGTCCTTTCCGGAGGGGTTCCCGGGTTCCCGGAGGCGCTGGTGGGGTTCGCGGAACCGGTGGCCTACTTTCTGATCGGCGTTTTGACCATTGGGCTCGCGGTTCTGCGGAGCGGATTGGCCGAACGGGTGGCCTGTTTTTTCCTCAGACGCAGCGGGGGCTGTGCGCTGACCCTCTACCTACAGATGCTGTTTTCCTTTCCGCTGCTTGCGCTGCTGCTTCCGTCGGCAACGACCCGCACGGGTATCCTCGTTTTCGTCTATGAGCAGGCGCTGGACCTCGGCCGCATCCCCCGGGGCGATCCGCTGGTGAAGGCCGTCATGCTGGCGCTCAACTCGATCAACCGGCTGGCCTCCACCGTTCTTCTGACGGGAGGGATCACGCCGGTCCTGGCCGCCTCCCTGATCGGCGGAATCTCCTGGGGCCGCTGGCTTACGCTGATGATCGTGCCCTACGGGGCGCTGCTCGCCCTCGGCTCCGGCCTGATCTACCTCCTGTACCGCCGGGGGTTCAAGGTGTCACTGGAGTCGCTGCCGGCCAACACGCCGAAGCCCCTCTCCCCCAAGGAGCTCCGGACGCTGGCGATCACTCTCGGAACGTCGCTGCTCTGGCTCACCGATGCTTGGCATCACTGGAACCCGGCCCTGCCGGCGATTCTCGCCTGGATCTGCCTGCTGACGCCGGGCATCGGGGTGCTCACCTGGAAGGAGTTCGAGACGGAATTCGGCTGGGCCAACTTCTTCGTGCTGGCCTCTTCTCTTTCCCTGGCCCGCGCCCTGAGCGCGAGCGGCGCCAGCGCCTGGATCGCCGAGGTCATCGTAGCCGGCATGCCCGCCTTCGCTCGGCAGCCCCTCCTCGTGGTAGCGGTGCTACTCCTGGCCGCCGCACCGATCCGCCTTTTGATCCCCAACATCACCGGATATCTGGCGACGACCATCCCGATCGCCATGTCCATAGGCTCCCTAACGGGGCTGAATCCCGTCATCTGCGGCCTTGCGGTGATGATTGCCGGCGACGCGGTCCTCTACTATCCCGCCCAGAGCGCCTCGTCGCTCGTGGTCTATGAGCGCGGTCATTTGACGGCTGCGGAGATCTTCCGCTTCGGCCTCTGGATGACCCTGCTGGCCTATCTCGTAGTGATCTTGGTCGCGCTGCCCTATTGGCAGGCCATCGGAGAGCCGCTGCGGCTCCTGCCCCGCGGATAGAGCCCGGCCGGCCGTCTCTGTTGAACCCATTCCTGCTTATTCAGATATTTTCACGGTAACGACAGAGCGGCAGCGACGGTGACGGGAGTCGCAAAAGGCCCCGGCGATGGTCGTCGGGCGACCATCGCCGGGGCTCTTTGCGACAGGATGAAACTCTCATGGCATGATGCGAGCCCGGTAAAATGCCGTTCCCGGTTAGTGCATCGTCCGCACCAGCCACAGGGCCGTCTGCGGGAAGATCATGATGGTCGCCATCATCGTCACATTCAACAGCATGAAGGGGAGGGACGAACTTACGATTTCCGCCATGGTGGTCCCCTTGGGGGCAACCCCCTTCATGACGAAGAGTCCGAGGCCAAAGGGCGGCGTCATGGTCCCGAGCTCGATGTTGATCAGATAGATGGTCGCAAACCAGACCGTATCGAACCCCAGGGCTTGCACCAAGGGCATGAAGACCGGCAGGGTGATCATCATGATGGCCTGGGCGTTCATGAACATCCCGAGCAAAAGGACGATCAGCTGCATCCCGATCAGGATGACGATCGGCGCCGCCTTGATGGAAAGGACAAAATCGACCAGGCCGCTGACGGCGCCGCTGTAAGACATGATCTGGCTGAAGAGATCCGCCGTGGAAACGATCATCAGGATCATGACCGAAACCATCAGGGTCCCTTTCAGCGATTTCATGAACACGGCCCAGCTGAGTCTTCCCGAAAGCAGAGAGAAGAGATAGCAGCCCAGGGCGCCGGTGGCCGCCGCCTCGGTGGGAGTGGCGATGCCCAGGTAGATGACGCCGACGACCATGAAGATGATGAATCCCACGGGCAGGATATATTTGACCGTCGCCACCACTTTATCCATGAAGGGGGTCGGCTCGACCTTGTAGGGCGGCGCGAGCGAGGGGTCGATCAGACACCGGACAATGATGTAAATCAGGAAATACCCCGACAGAATCAAACCCGGCAGGGTGATGGCGATGAGGATCTTGCCGATGGAGATTTCCCCGATGGCGCCCAGGAGCACGGCCAGTCCGCTCGGCGGGATCAAGATCGCCAAGCCCCCGCTTCCCAGGATCGGTCCGATGCTCATGGCCGATTTATACCCTTTCTTTTCCATCTCCGGGACCAGGGTGCTGCCCAACATGGCGGTACTGGCGACGCTGGTGCCCGTCAGGGTCGAAAAGATCACGCCGCCGCCTACGGCCATGATGGCGAGCCGTCCCGGGATCCGGCCGATCCATTTGTCCAGCGTATCGAGCATGAGCGGGGCCAACTGAGAGTGAAAGATGATTTCCCCCATGAGGATGAAGAGCACAACCGGGATCAGGGAAAAGTTCATCAGGTTGGCCGAGATGCTCATAATCACCTGGGTCATCCCCGGCGCCAGCCCCCAGGTCAGAGGGGCGCCGACGAGGATGATGACCATGAAGGCGAAGGCCACCGGAAGCCCCAGGCCCATGACAAAGATGAGACTGCCGAAGAGAATGAGAAGAAAGACATACCACTCCATGGGATACACCTCACCGTAAAAAAGGGGTTGCGTCAGCTGCCGAAGGACTGCCCGTTTCTTGCTCCGCACTGGCCAATGTTTTGACCAGGCTGCGGATTCTGCGGAGGAATTGGATCAGGAGCAAAAGGAAGCCAATGGGGATGGAAATGGTCAGGATCCATTTGGGAGGCTCCAGGGGCATGCCGGCAATGAGCCCCATTTGATAGGCGGTCAGGGTCTCCTTGAATCCGAACACGACCACTACGGCAAAGCAGAGCACGCACACAATCGAGTTGAAGATATGCAGCTTGATCTGTGACCGCTTGCCGATAAATTGAAAGATGAAATCGATGGCCACGTGTCCATCGGCCCTCTGGACCCAGGCGGCGGCGAACATCGTGATGTAGAGCAGAATAATGCACGAGAGGTCGATGGTCCAGTTCAGCGGTCGGTCATAAGCATAGCGCGTCACCACATGGACGCAGAGGCTGATGGTGGAAAAGAAGATCATCGCCATCGACAGGTAGCTTGTAACATCGAGAATCCGATCGAACCAGGTATGGGTTTCCTCGGCCTGTAGCACTCCCTTGGGCTTCATGGGTTTCTCCTCGGCACGCAATGGGTTTCTTTAGGGTAAGTCAGCCCCGCCGCAGGCTTTCCTGCGGACGGGGCAAGCGCGGCAGATCTTTCCGCTATTTATGGATCATCTTCCAAAGCTTCTCGGTGGTTTGCGGCGAGGACCTCACCCCGCGGCGATAGAGCGCGTCATAAATGCTTTTCTGAAAGAGGTCTTTGTCTTCAATTTCGACCACCTGCATGCCGTTGCCCAGGGCCGCCTTCAGGGCGCCTTGGTCCAGGGCGTCGTGTTTCTTTTCCGTGGCGGACGCCATCCCGTAAAGGCTGGTCAGCAGGTAGTCCTGGAGATCCTTGGGCAGGCTCTTCCATTTTTCCAGGTTCATGAACAGGGAGGCCGGGGCCGTGCCGAAGCCGGGGTTGACGATATACTTGGCGACCTCATAAAACTTGTAGGCCATGACGCTGTCCAATCCGCCCCGGCAAACGGAGATGACGCCTCTTTCCATACCGGTGTACTGCTCGCCCATCTCCATGGCCACCGGGACCATGCCCAGGGCGGGGCCGATGTCGTCGAAGATGCCCGTACCGGAAAGGCTCAGCCCTTTGAAGTCGGCGACTTTTTTTATCGGCTTCTTGGTATAAAAATGAAACTTGTCTCCCTGGGTCATGGGAACCATCATCAGATACTGGATCCCGATGGGGTTGAACAGGGAATTGAGATAATCATATAGGCCTATTTCCCTGTGTTTCGGCACCGGTACGGTCGAACCGGAAAGCGCATCCAGCCCTTTGACCATCTGCTCATAGAAATCCGGCGAGATGCAGATCATGTCCACGGCGCCCGTTTTTACGCCCATGCCCATGGCGGGGACCTTCATGGATTCGGGACCGCCCCGGTAATTGAACACGATCCGTCCCCCCGATTTGTCGGAGATCGCCTTCAGGTCCTCGGCAAGCACCTTGGCGATCGCGTGCATCCGGGGGACGAATGTCACGTAGTTGATCGTGATGGGCCCTTGGGCGATGGCGGGAATGGCAACGGACATCAACAGAAGCAAACTTGCGATCATCGTCAATGTTCTTTTCATACCGGCGTCCTCCTTTTTTGTTGTGGGTTAAATGCTGCCTTTCATAAGCCCCGGGAATGCTCCAATAAGCCGGCATTGAGAAAACCGGCTAGCTTTGCCATTTCTTCATGTACCGATTGGGGTTTCCGGTATCGCATTTATCCGCCGGCCCCTTCAGCTCGTAATCCTCGCGCTGATGACCATGCGCTGGACCTGCTGCGTGCCCTCGTAGATCTGTAGAATCTTCGCATCTCGCATCAGCTTTTCCATGGGGTATTCCTTCATGTAGCCGTAACCGCCGAAGATCTGTAGGGCATCCACCGTAATCTTCATGGCCGCATCGCCGGCATACAATTTGGCCATGGCGCCCAGCTTCGGATCGGCGTCTCCCTGATCCATCTTCCAGGCCGCCTGCCAGACCAGCCCCCGGGCCGCCTCGATTTCGGTCGCCATGTCGGCGAGCATGAAGGCGATGGCCTGGTGTTTGAAAAGCGGTTTGCCGAACTGGACCCGCTGCTTCGAATATTCCAGCGCCTCCTCGTAGGCGCGCCGGGCCACGCCGACGGCGGCAGCGCCGATGCACATCCTGGTTCGATCGAGGGTCTGCATGGAGATCTTGAATCCCTGTCCTTCCGCGCCGAGCCGATCCCGAACCGGGACATGGACGTCCTCGAAGATGATTTCCGAAATATGGGAGGCCCGGTCGCCCATCTTGTTTTCTATCTTTCCCACCGACAGCCCCGGGGCGTCCCTGGGGACCAGGAAGGCGGTGAGCCCCTTGGCGCCGCTGTTCGGCTCCCCGGTCCGGGCGAACACGACGTGCATCTGCGCGATGCCGCCGTGGGTGATGAAATGTTTCACGCCGTTCAGGATGTATTCCTCTTTCTCCCTTCTCGCCGTGGTGCGGACCGCCGAGACGTCCGAACCGGCATTGGGTTCGGTGATGCAGAAAGCGGCAAAGAGCGGCGCTTCCCCGAAGGGGCAGAGCCACCGCTGCTTCTGTTCGTCCGTGCCCGCCAAAAGGATGGGGGTGAGCCCCAAGCTGTTTCCGGCCCAGGCGCCGCAGACGCCGAGACAGCCATAGGCGATTTCCTCCAGGAGGATGGCCTCGGTGAGATGATCGAGCCCCATCCCGCCATACTGCTCGGGCAGATTCAGGTTCCACAAACCGAACTCGAAAGCACCTTTGATAATGTCCACCGGCATTTGGGCCTTCTCATCGAGTTCCGCAGCCGCCGGGATGATCTGGTTGCGCGTAAACTTCCGGGCCACATCCTGCATCTGTTTCTGTTCGTCCGTCATTTCGAAGCTGATCACCGCGGTCACCTCCTCAAGATTAATCGACCCAGATGATGGATCCCGCCCCTTGGGTCAATCCACCACAAATGGCGCAGGCCGCGAAGCCCCCGCCTTTTTCCTGTAGCTGGTAGGCGGCGGTCATCATCAAGCGCGCCCCCGAGGCCGTGTTGGGATGGCCGATCGCAATGGCGCTGCCGTTTTGATTCAATATTTCCTTCAGCTTGTCGTAATGTTTGGCATCATGATCGAGAATGGGCGTCGTCGAAACCTCCTTCACCATGGACCGGTAGTCCCCTTGCAGGAATCGACCGTTGGCCAGAAGCTTGGTGGAGACCAAAGGTACGCAGGCAAAGGCCTCGTTGATCTCCAGGACCTTGATGTCGTCGATGGTCAAGCCTGCCTCATGGAGGCACTTTTTAATGGCAAAGGCCGGACTGACCGGCATGATGCGCGGCTGTAGGGCAATGGCGGAAATGGCGACGAGCGTGTACAGCGGAGAGAGATTCAGTGTATCGGCCATGCGCCTTTTCATGAAGATCTGAGCGGCTGCGCCGTCGTTCATCCCGGGCGAGTTTCCGGCCGTGCAGGTGGGATTGCCGAAAACGGGTTTTAATTTGGCCAGATCCTCGCGTTTGATGTCGGGACGATACTGTTCATCTTTCTCAAGAACGAGCTTGGAAAGAGATTGCCCCTTTTTATCCTTCTTTTCAATCTCAAAATGCATCATTTCCTTCCGGAAAAAACCTCTTTCCCAGGCCTTTCCGTATTTCATGTGACTTCCGTAAGCCCAATCGTCCTGTTCTTCTCGGGACACCTGATACTCCAGGGCCACATTGCCCGAATCGACGGCCACGGGCGCATAATCCTTGTAGCCCAGGGGGATGATCGGATCTTCCACGAGGAAAGAGGAGTGGCGTTTGCCTTCCCAGCGAATGCCCCTCAGGAGAAAGGGAACGGTGCTGAAACTGGTGGCGCCGCCGGCCAGGACCACATCGGCACTCCCGGCCTTGACGCTTCTCGTCCCGTAGAGCGCTGCGGTCATGGCGGAAGTGCAGGCCTGGTCGAAAGAGACGGAAGGGGTCTCCGCGGGAATGCCCGCCTTGAGGAGACTCTGCCTCGCCACGACGGGGGTGTAGGGATCTTTCGTATTGGTGGTATCCCCGATCCCCCACCAGACCTCGCCGATCAGGGCCGGGTCGATCGAGACCCGCGCCATCGCCTCTTTCATGATCAGGGCCCCGAGGTCGTAGATGTCGATGTCCCGCATGGACCCGCCGAAACGGCCGAAGGGGGTGCGGACGGCGCTTACACAGACGATGTCTTCGTCACTCTTTGCAAATTTCATATCCTGCCTCTCCCTGGTGTATTGCAAAATTACATGGACACCCAACCTCCGTCGACGCTCAGGATGACACCGGTGCAGTAGCTTGCCCCCGGAGAGGCGAGAAAGAGGGTCGCGGCCTTCAGTTCATCCTCTCCGCCGAAGCGCTGCATGGGGATGGCCTTGAGCATCGCCTCGCTTTTCGCATCCAGCGTGCCCTTGGTCATCTTGGTGGGAAACCAGCCCGGGGCGATGGCGTTCACCGTAATCCCGTGGCGGGCCCACTTCACGGCCAGGTCCCTGGTCAAGCCGGCGACCGCAGCCTTGCTCGTCTGGTAGGCCACGGCATCCATGATCTCCGGCATTGCCCCCACGAAGGCCGCGATGGACGCCAGATTGATGATCCGACCGTACTGCTGTTTCGCCATGATCCTCCCGGCCCGCTGGCACATGAGCCAGGTGCCCGTCACATTGGTGTCGAGCACCTTTTTCCACCCGGCGAGGTCATATTCCAGCGAAGGGGCGCCCCAGGTCGCGCCGGAATTGTTGACCACGATGTCCACCCGGCCGAATCGCGCCAGCACCTGCTCGTAGAGGGCATCGACCTCCGCTTCTTGCCCCACGTCGCAGCGGAGGGGCAGCACCTCGACGGCAAGCTCCCGTTGCATCTTCTCGGCCTCTTCCACACAGCGTTCTACTTTACGCGCCGCCAGGACCAGGCTCGCCCCGGCCTCGCCCAGCGCATAGGCCATCTGCGCCCCGATCCCCGCCGCGCCGCCGGTGACGATCGCCACCTGCCCCTTCAGGTCGAACAGCTCCCGGATGGTTCTCATGATCGCCCTCGCCCTATTCGTACTTGTAGAAGCCCTGACCGGTCTTCTTTCCCAAGAGTCCCGCCAGGACCCGTTTCTTCAATAAAGGATGCGGCTTGTAGGTCGGGCCCAAATCCCGCTCCATGGTCTCCATGCCGTGCATCGCGATCTCCGCGCCGACCAGATCGAGGAGCTTGCAGGGCCCCATGGGATGGCCGGCGCAGAGCTCCATGGCCTTGTCGATATCCTCCGGCCGGTTGCCCTCCTGGACCAGCTTCATGGTCTCGTTCATCAGCACATCCAAAAGCCGGCTCACGATGAACCCGGCGTAGTCGATGGCGACGAGCGGCTCCTTGCCGATCCGCTTCACATATTCCGTGACCGCCTCCACCGTCGCGTCGGTGGTCAGCTGGCCGCGGATGATTTCGACGCCCCGCATCAGGGGCACCGGGTTCATGAAGTGAATGCCGATCACCCGGCTGCCGCACTTGGTCACCGAGGCGATCTCGGTGATCGGCAGGGCCGAGGTGTTGGAGCCCAGGATAGCGGAGGGCCGGCACTCTTTTTCCAGATCCCGGAAGATCTTCTGCTTGAGTTCCAGGTTTTCGAAGACCGCCTCGATGACCAGATCAGCCTCGCCGACCGCTTCGCCGAAGGCATCGCTCGTCTTGATCCGGGCGAGGCTCGCGGCCGCTTCTTCCTGCGTCAGCTTCCCCTTCTGGACGAGCTTGCCCAGCCCGCCTTCCACAGACCGCCGGGCCTTGTCGAGCTGGGCTGCCGAGACATCGGTCAGGGTCACTCCATATCCGGCGATCGCCGAAACCTGCGCAATGCCGCTTCCCATGGCCCCGGCGCCGATGATCGCGATATGCTTTAGTTCCATGGCTCTCCTCCTGTAAGATTCCGTATTTGACTCCGGCAAGTGAACAGCAAATGGGTCATGCCAGGCTTGGCATCCGGTGCAGCCCTGGATTGCCCCTTCCGCGGGAGCCCCATGCCCCGCGGGCACTGCGTTGGCGTAAAGTCTGCCACTCCCGCGAAAACGGGGGTCCAGAAGTGCGTTCTATGGATTCCCGCTTCCGCGGAAATGAAAAAAAGAGCGCTGCTTTCTCAGTCATGACAAAGAGGCTGCACCTTCACATTCATGACAAGGCCCAGCCTGCGTCGTCATGACCGCATCGGCATCTGGGCTTGCCGGAGTAATAATGTACCGTCCCGCCCTCAGCCATGGCGGTAGACGGGCGCCCTCTTCTCCAGGAAGGCCGTGATCCCCTCCCGGTGGTCTTCGGTGGCAAAGCATTGGGCAAAACATTCGATCTCGTAGTGGAGCGCCCCGGAAAGGGGCAGCTCCGCCCCTTCGGCGATGGACCGCTTCGCGAGGGCGAGCGCCGGGGCCGATTTTCCGGCGATCTCCAGGGCCAGTTTCTTCGCCGCCTCCCGCAGTTCCTCGGGTTTCACGACCATATTGACCAAGCCCAGGGCCAGGGCTTCCGGGGCGGCCATGATCCGGCCCGTGAAGATCAGCTCCTTGGCCTTGGCGATCCCCACGAGCCTCGCGAGCCGCTGGGTCCCGCCGCCGCCGGGGATGATTCCCAGGTTGATCTCCGGCTGCCCCAGCCGCGCCTTTTCCGAGGCGATCCGGATGTCGCAGCACAGGGCGAGCTCGCAGCCGCCGCCCAGGGTAAAGCCGTTCAAGGCGGCGATCGTGGCCTTGGGCAGATTGCTCAGCTTCTCCTGGGCCTCATGAGCCACCAGGGCAAATTGACCCGCCTCGAGGGCGGACAGGGACTTCATCTCCTCCACATCCGCCCCGGCCGCAAAGGCCTTTTCCCCGCTTCCGGTGAGGATGACCGCCTTCACCTGATCGTCGGCGGCAATCTCATCCATGATCCTGCCCAGGGTCACGAAGACCTCTTTGTTCAGGGCATTGAGCGCCTGGGGGCGGTTCAACTCCACCCAGGCCAGCGGGTATTCGGGCCGATAGCGCACCGTTTCCGAAAACGATTTTTCCATGCATTCACCTCACGAAGGGAGCAGTCCCAGCTTCTTCTTGATGTCTTCCATGAGCGCCAGCTTGTCCACCTTCTCCGCCTTGGTGACCGGCAGGGCCGCGATGAATTCGATCCGCTCCGGCAGATGGAGCACCGAGGCCTTCTGTTCTTTCAGGTAGGCGATGATCGCCGCGAAGCTCAAGCGCACCCCCGGGCTGCACTGGACATAGGCGCAGACCCGTTCCCCGAGCTCAAGATCGGGCATGGGGATGACGGCGCAATCGACCACCTCGGGATGGCCGACGATCAGGGTCTCGATCTCCCGGGCGCTGATGCTCTCGCCGCCCCGGTTGATCATCTCCTTGAGCCGGCCGGTGATGGTGACGTAGCCCCGCTCGTCCAGGAAGGCCAGGTCGCCGGTCTTAAAGAATCCGTCGGCGGTGAAGACCCTGGCGTTCTCCTCCGGGGCCTGGTAGTATCCGGAAAAATGGCCGGGCCCCTTGACGATCAATTCCCCGGACACGCGGAGGGGAAGGTCTTTTCCCTCCGGGCCGATCACCCTGTAGGTATCGTAGGGGCAGGTCGGTTTGCCCACGGTATGGAGGATCGTCTCCAGCGTGTCCTTGGCCCGGGACATGGTGCTCTGGCCTTCGGTGCTCCCGTAGGAGTTGTGGAAGATGCAGTGCAGTTTGTCCCGCACCGCCTTGACGACCTCGGGATGACTCGCCCCGCCGCCGCAGTACATGGCCCGAAGCGAGCGCAGGTCATGGTCCTTGAGTCCCTCGAAATCGATCAGCCGCTGGGCCAGCGTGGGCACCCAGGCGATGGTCGTCACCCTTTCCCGGGCAATGGCCGCGCAGACCCCCTCCATCTCCATGGAATCGAGAAACACGGTCTTGCCCCTGGTGAAGAGGCTGCACAAGAGCCCTTTGGTGAAGGTGAGGTCATGGCCGATGGGCCCCGCGAGGAGCAGCACGTCCCGCGCCTCCATATCGAAGGCGTAGGAGACGTACTCGACGCCGCAGATGAGGCTGTTATGGGTGCGGGGCACCAGTTTGGGAAGGCCGGTGGTCCCGCCGGTCGCCCCCATGTGCGCGACCGCCAGCGGGTCCGGCCGACAGTCGGCCAGTCTTCGCAGGCCGGCGTCATCCAGCGGCGTCTCGGCAATCAGTTTCTCCAGGCTCAGGAACGTCCCCTGGCCCGCGCTTCTGGCCAGGATGACCTGCTTGAGACTTTGACGTTCCCGGACCACGTCCTGCACGATGGGCAGGTAGTCGGTCTTCTTGTATCTTTCCGGAACGATCCAGGCCGTCGCCCCGGCAAGCTCGGCCAGGTGGCCGAGCTCGTACTGCCGGTGCCGGTCGATCGAGAGCACCGCAACGGCGCCGATCTTCTGGACGGCGAAATAGGCGAGGACAAACTCGTTCCAGTTCGGCAGTTGAACGAGCACTCGCTCCCCCGGGGCGATCCCGAGGTTCAAAAGGGCGAGGGCCAGGCGGTTCGTCTTTTCCCGGACTAAAGCAAAGGTGAGCCGGCTTTGGCCGTCGACGAAGGCCTCTTTGTCCGGACAGACGTCCGCCGCCTTGTCCAAGAGGTCGCCGAGCGCAAGACCCGGCCACCAGCGGAGCCGGTCGTACCTATCCGCGTCTTCTTTTCTATAAGGAGTGAACCCTTCAAGGAAACTGGCCATAGCCCCCGCCTGGTCGGTTGCGCTCTGTCTTGGTCCGCTACGCTCCTGCTTGCTATTCCTTGCTCCAGTCCGACACGCAGCCGATCTTGTCGGCATTTTCGAAGATCGCGTAGGTCACCGTACAGGCGCCCGCCGCCTCGTCGATATGGATATCGCCGATAAAGGAGGTCTCGTAACCGAGCTTCTCGATGAGCTGGTCGATGACCATGTTCATGATCACGCAGTTGTAGGGTTTGATCCCGTCTTCCTTGAGCTTCCTTTCTTTCGGAAGATGGACGCACCCCTGCACCTTCAATACGAGTTTGACCCCTTTGCCGCCGATCTCATACTGCATCTTTTTGACCAGGCCGCCGGCTTCGATCTCCTTGATGCAGTTTTGGACCACCTCAGCGGCGGTCTTTCCCTGAATATTTTTCGACTGGATGAAATCGACGCCGATCAGTTCCACCTTCCAGGCGGCGCAGCCCGAGAGTTCCTGGTAGAGAAGCTCTTCCATCCGCACCATGACCTGGTTGCAGTATTCCATCTCATTCATAGGTGGGCCGCTCCTTTCTGCCGAATTCCTCCCAGTAGACGAGATCCGCCAGGGGCTTCTTCGGCCGGGGATGCTTCCGATCTTCTTTCGGCCAGCCGAAGGCCAGGTAGGCCAGGACCTTGTACTGCCCCATCCCCGTGGGGATCTTCATGATCTCCTTCATCTTCTTGGCATCCCGGGTGGTCCCCACCGGGGCATGGACCCAGCAGGCGCCGAGTCCGATCGAATGGGCCTGGAGGAGCATGTTCTCGCAGGTGGCGGAAAGATCGTAGGGCACATCCACCGACCCCTCCATCAGGGTGCCGAGGACGACGATGATGACCGGGGCCTCCTTGCAGAACTCGGAAACCTCCCCCGAGTACATGAACCGGAGTACCTCGGCCCGTTTCACCGGGTCCTCGATCCCGGCGAACCGCTCCTGCATCTCGCCCAGGCAATACCAGGTGGTCATCCGGGAGCCGCTCCCGACCTTGGCGAGCTTGGCAATCTTGTTTTTCGTCTCCTGGTTCTTGACCACGATGTACCGCCAGGGCTGGTAATTCTCGCCCGTGGCCGCCCACCGGCCCGCCTCCAAGACCTTGTCGATCATCTCCTCGGGAATCGGGTCGGGCTTGTACCGCCGGATGCTTTTCCGGCTGACGATCACCTCATGGATATCGCTCATGCTCACCCCTCCCCTCACTTCAGCCGGAGGACTTTCCGGGCCGCCTCGCCGAGGATCAGGTGGATCTCCTCGTCGGTGAACTTGATGTCCGTCTCCCTTTTGCGGAAGGCATCGACCCAGTCCTTGAGCGGGCACATGAGGTTCGGATAGGGGGCGTCGGTGGCAAAGAGGATCTTTTCAGGACCGGCCAGATCGATGATGTCCCGAAGCCACTGATAGAAGCGCGGTTTGGGGAGCCGGACATAGGGGTCCTGCCAGAGCGAAAGGTCCACATAGACATTGGGCATCCACATGGCGGCCTGGATCGCCTCCTGCCACCAGCCCACATCGCCGCAGTGGGCGAAGATGAAATCGACTTCCGGATAGAGCGCCGCGGCCGTGGCGGCGTGGCGGGGGCAGGAGTACTCCCAGTTGAGGCGCGTCGCCGGCGCCCCGCCGGTGTGGATCAGGATCGGGATGTTCCACTCCCGCGCCTTTTCATAGATCCAGAAGCAGCAGGGGTCGTAGGGCATATAGCCCACGCCGGGGTGCATCTTGAACCCCTTCATCCCCCATTCGTGGTACATCTCTTCGCAGTGCTTGAGGGCGCCGTTGCGGCGGGGATCGATGGCCACAAAGGGGATGAACCGGTCCGGATGGCGCTGCGCCGCCTTGGCGTAGTGTTTGTTCGTGTCGAAGATGTTCATCGGCGATTCGCCGTAGACCAGGCCGTAGTCCACGCCGAAGATGACCGACTTGTCGACGCCGGCCTTGTCCATCTCGGCGACGATATTGTCGCCGTTGGGATCGATCAGGGGCCGCACCACCTTGTCGGTGAAATCCTTGTCGGAGATGTCCACGTGATGGCTCTTCCGGTACATCATGGTGAAGCTCTTCTGGGCGCCGCGAATGTAGTCTCCCTGCACCGTGCCTTTGACAACCATGTGCCGATGAACGTCGATGATCATGCTCAATCTCCTTTCCGGTGGTTAGTTGTTTTTAGTAGCAGTTCGAAGGGATAAGGCTCAGGCCTGTTTTCGGCAATGGATGCTGCGATCTCGGCAGGGGGCGTTCCGAATTGCGTCCATGCGATTTCCTATGCCGAAGTGCCTGCCAAAGATTCCCCTTGCTCCTCGCCCGCCAGACAGCGGATCACCTGATCCCGGGCATTCTGGATATGGTTGCGCAGGATCTCCATGCTTCCCAGGACATCCTTTTTCTTCATCCGCTCCAAGAGGCGGCGATGCTCCGCCGCCGAGGCGGCCATTCTTTCGGGACTGTAGTTTTCCAGCTTCACGCGCATGAAGATATGCTCGAAGTTTCTCCTCAAGAGACGCCTCAGGACTTGGTTGCCGCTCATGGTCGCGATCTGAAGATGAAACTCCGTATCCAGGCGAAACTTTTCACTCGTGTATCGCGGCGGCGTGCACTTTTCATGGTCCCGGAGGATCTGGGAAAGGAGCGACATGCCTTCCGGAGACCACCGTTCGATCGCCTGCCGGACCGCATAGACCTCCAGGGCTTCCCGGACCCCGAAGGCCTCCCACACCTCCTGTAGGTCCATGGGCTTTACGTAGAAGCCGCAGTAGTTTTCATAGGCGACGAACCCATCCTGCAACAGGCGGTTCAGGGCATTGATGATCGGGGTCTGGGAAATCTTGAGCATCCTGACCAGATCCTGATAGACCAGCCGCTGCCCGGGCACCAGCTTGTGATCGAAAATCATGTTTTTGATACTGTTATAGGCCTCCCTGATCAGGGGGGTGTTCTTCCCGTAGCTGTTCTTTTTTTCAGAGACTTTTGTTTCCGCTGCTTTTTTGGTGGCCATGTCTTTTATTTCTGCTCCTTCTGCGAGTCGACCGGTGGGGTCGTAAATTTGATAAAATTTCTTCCAGAATTGAAATCTTTTGTCAAGAAAAAATTAAATTTAATTTTTCGTCATCCCTTATTGGCAGGGCACAATGATTAATATATATTTAATTTAACTAAGAAAATAAAATATCGCCGTCTTTGATATTTTTTTCTTGACATCTTTAGGCCGTTGTATATTATCAAAAATAAAATTTTATTTGCATGCATTTTCGAGACTGAGGCCCGAAAAGCAGCTTGGGGGATTTGCCTGAACCGACAAACGTAGGATCGCAAAATGGCTGATGTGACGACCTGGGAAAAGGAACTTGCGAAGCTGGAAGCCAAGGAGACCAAGGCGCTGCAAGGCGGCGGGGAAGCGGCGTTGCAGAAGCTGCGGGACAAGGGGTGCCTCACGGCGCGGGAACGGATCGGGTATCTTCTGGACCAGGGCAGTTTCGTGGAGTTGAACCTGCTGGCCGAGCACCAGTGCCGTGATTTCGGCATGGACAAAAAACGGTTCCCGGGCGACGGCGTGGTGACGGGATACGGGACCATCGAGGGCCGGAAGGTCTTCATCTTTTCGGAAGACACCACGGTCCTCGGCGGCTCGACCGGAAAGGTGCACGGGGCCAAGATCCATTATCTGCTGAGAATGGCTCGGGAGAACATGGCTCCGGTCATCTGCCTGAACGCCTCGGCAGGCGCCCGAATCCAGGAAGGGATGGACAATGTCTACGGCATCACGGGCGTCTTCCATGAGAACATCCTCAATTCGGGCATCGTCCCGCAGCTTGCCGCCATCATGGGGGACTGCACCGGAGGCGCCGCCTACTCCGCGGCCCTCTGCGATTTCATCGTCCAGGTGGAGAAAACCTCCCATATGTTCATTACCGGGCCTGCGGTCATCAAAGAGGTGACCGGCGAAGAGGTCTCCTTCGAGGACCTGGGAGGCGCCAGGACCCACAGCACGAAATCGGGCGTCGTTCACCTGGCCGCCCGGGACGACAAGGATTGCCTGGACCGGATCCGCGGGCTCCTCGAATTTCTTCCCCAGAACAACCGGGAAAAGCCGCTCCGGAAACCGACCGCCGATCCCTGGAACCGGGAGACGCCGGAGCTGACGGACATCGTCCCGATTCAGATGTCCAAATCCTACGACATGAAACAGGTCATCGCCGCCATCGTGGACGAGAAAGATTTTTTCGAGATCCATCCCGGCTTTGCCAGGAATCTGATCGTCGGGTTCGCCCGGATGGCAGGCAGTGCCGTCGGGATCGTGGCGAACAACCCCCGCGTCCAGGGGGGCTGCATCGACATCGACGCCTCCGACAAGGCGGCCCGGTTCATCCGCACCTGCGACGCCTTCAACATCCCCCTGGTAAGCCTGGTGGACGTGCCCGGCTTTCTGCCCGGCGTCCTCCAGGAGCGGGGGGGGATCATCCGCCACGGCGCCAAGATGCTCTATGCCTGGACCGAGGCCACGGTCCCCAAGATCTCCTGCATCTTGAGAAAGATGTACGGCGGCGCCATTCCGGCGATGGGGGTCCATCAGATCGGCTTCGACCAGGTCTTTGCCTGGCCTTCGGCGGAGATGCAGATGGTGGGCGCCGAGCCGTCGGTCAAGATCCTCTACCGCCAGGAGATCGAACAGGCGGAAGATCCGGCGGGATATGTGGAGAAAAAGATCGAAGAGTATCGGGAGCTCTACCTCACCCCTTACCACTCCGCCTCCCGTTCGGTCATCGACGCGGTAATCCATCCCAAAGACACGCGCAAGCGGATCATCTCCGCATTGGCCATGCTGGAGGAAAAGGCCGAGCCGGCCCGGCCCTTCCGCAAGCACGGCAATATCCCCTTGTGATGGTCGACACGGACGGGAAGCACGACTGAAAGACAACGCAGGATTCAAAGGGAACGGGATCTGTCCTGCACGAGAGGGGACGCAATAGAGGCTGTCATCCATAGCGGGCGCAAGCGGAACGGCGGATTTCAAAAAATGCGCTCTGTAGAGGAATCGAGGCACTCTGTATGAGCAAAAAGATCAGCAGTCTCAGTGAAGCGGTGGCGCAGATTCCCGACGGCGCCTCGCTCGGCCTGCCCGGTTTTTCCATCTCCCGCAATGCGATCGCCTTTGCCCATGAAATGATCCGCCAGGGAAAGCGGCATCTCACCATCACCGCCCCGGTGGCGGGGCTGGACGCCGAACAGATGGTGGCGGCCAAGGCCGTCGATCGCCTGGTCTACAGTTGCGGCACCCTGGACAAGTATGGTCCCGTGGCCACCATCAACCGCTATATCGACGAGGGGACCCTGCTTGCCGAGGAGTACAGCATCTTTTCCCATGAGTTGCGTTATTTCGCCGGCTCGATCGGGATTTCCTATGTGCCCTGCAATTCCCTGCTCGGTTCCGATGTGCTCAAAAGGCTCCTGGAAGTGGCGCCGGAAAACGTCAAGGAAAGCCGTTGCCCCTTCACCGGGGAAAAGCAGGTCCTCCTCAGGGCGCTCCAGCCCGATGTGGGGGTGATCGTGGCCAATTATGCCGACCGGCACGGCAATACGGTCGTCGAAGGGCCCTACTGGCACATCAAGGAGATGGCCCATGCCGCCAAGAAGGTCCTGGTCATCGCCGAGCAGATCGTTCCCGATGCTTTCATCACCGATCGGCCCGAAATGACCACCATCGCCGGCGCCGTGGTGGATATGCTGGTCGAACTGCCCTGGTCCGCCTATCCCACCTCGCTCTATCGCCGCTTTTTTAATGATACGGCGACCACCGAGATCTACACCCAGGCGAACCGCACCGAGCCGACCATGCAGGCCTACCTGGATCAATACGTCTACGGCGTGAAGGACCACTTTGAATACCTGGAAAAATCGCTCGGCTTTCAGGCGCTGATGGAGCAGATGGCCGTGCCGGGAAAGGGCTACTGATGGAAAACCAAAAACGGAGACCTGTTGCATGACTGAGTTCAGCCTTTCCGAGCTGATGGTCGTCTGCGCCTCCCGGGGATTCAAGGACGACACCAGCGCCTTGATCGGCATCGGCCTCCCCTATGTGGCCGGGGTCCTGGCCAAGATGACCCATGCCCCCAATCTCACGATCATCATGGAGCTCGGCGTCTTCGGCAGCCATCCGGTCGACAACGCCGTCGGGATCGCCGATCCCCGCTCCTGGTATCATGCCAAGAAATTCGGCGGCTTTCTGGATACGATGGGGATGATCCTGCACCGCGGCCGCTGCGACGCGGGCCTGTTGGGAACCCTCTGCATCGACGCCTACGGCAACATCAACAGCACGACCGTTCCGGTCAACGGCAAGTCCAAACACATCACCGGCAGCGGCGGGGCCAACGACATCGCCTCGCGGGCCCAAAACGTCATGGTGATTACGCGCCATGAACGACGAAAGCTGGAGGAAACCAGTTACTTCGTGACCAGCCCGGGAAATTTGCAGGGAGGCGACTCGCGCCGGGAAGCCGGCCTGATCGGCAACGGCCTCACCCTGGTGATTACCGACAAGGCCGTTTTCGAACCCCACCCTGAAACCAAACGGCTGCAACTACAGAGCATTCACCCCGGGATTTCCCCGGAAGAGATCGTCTCCGAGACGGGCTTTGCAGTGAATGTCGTGGGGATTCCCCGGACCGCCCCGCCGACTCCGGAGCAGATCCGGCTGATCCGCGAGGTGATCGACCCGGACCGTTTATACACCTGAATCTCAGGCGCCATTTTAAAAATCAAAACAGGGGAGGCAAACAGATGGGCGAACTTAAGTTCCTGGCAATGAGCGATCTCGAAGGAAGGCACGACCTGGTCAAAAAACTGCTCGCTGCGGATCTGTCCAAGTATGATTTGCTGCTCTACAAAGGCGACACCCCCGACCCCCAGGTGTACAAGAAGATCCGGCGGGCCATGACCCTCTCGGGCAACCAGTGGGCGGCGCGCACCTCGACCGGCATTTACGACGAACACGAGGAATCCCGCAAGGCCTTCAAAAAATCGGTCGAGGACTCGACGATCATCAACAACCTCTTCGGCGAGATCAAAAAGAAGCTCCCCATTTACGGCGTCCTGGGGAACTCCGACACGGTGCCCACAATGATCGCCCCGAAGATCGGCATGGAAGCGGTCGATTTCGGCAAACACATCAACCTCGTGCACAATAGGATCGAGCAGTTCAAGGGCTTCACCCTGGTGGGTTATAACGGCCGGGTCCGCTATCTGGACGAGGAGATCGTCGAAGCCCCGCAACTTTCCTTTCTCGAAGAAAACGCCCTGGCGGGCTTGCAGAAGCTGTTCAAGCAGGTCGATCCCGCAAAAACGATCTTCGTGACCCATGCGCCCCCTTACGGGATTCTCGACAAGGTGGCCCCGGAATGGGTCTCCTACGGCGTGGGCACCTACGGGGAGAAGGCCAAGGACGGCCATATCGGCGCCGATGCCTTTCGGACGATCGCCTTCGAGTACCAACCGCTGGTCCATACCTTCGGTCACATCCACGAAACTCCCGGTGTGGAAAAGCACGGCCGGACGACCTTCATGAACGGCGGCGCCATGGGCGAAACCGAAGAGATGGAAGAAGTCACGATCAGGAACGGCAACGTCAGCTGCCGGTGGATCAAGATCAGCGATCTGTAGAGACAAAAAAAGGGGGAAACGCCCATGACTCTGTCCGATACGGAAAAGCAGGGGATCGTGAATTCCATCGCCCGGTACTATGAAGGCGCCTGTCAGGCGAAGCTGGCGGACGGGCTGGAAGGCTTCTACATCTTCGGCAGCTATGCCTTCGGGAAGATCAGCCTGGATATCCCGGACATCAATTATTTCCTCCTCCTCAAGGAAGGGGTGGCGCCGGAATTCTTTCTCCAGCACGCCGATATCCTGAAAGACGTCGTGAACCGCTTTAAGGACGTGGCCACGGTCCGGCCGGAATACCGGCCGACCCGCTATATGCTCCCCAGGACCAAAGGGCCCGAGTTTGCAGTCTTCCTCTGCCTCCGTTACGCCCGCATGGAAGACCGGCTGGGGCCCATCCCCTTCTGGATGGGCTGGAATCTGGAGGCCGTTCTGAAGACCCGCAAGCTGGTCTTCGGAAGAGACGGCCTGGCGGATGTCGTTCAGCCGCCGCCCACCAAAGACTACATCAAGGAATATTTCCCCGAGGCCTTTTCCCGGGTCTACCAGACCTTGGAGAGCGCCCCCTTCCAATATATCTTCCCCGAAGAAAGCGAGATGCTGATGCACGAGGCCCACAAGGTGGCCCAAATGGCCTCGATCGGTTTCGGCGTGGTCTTGGCCCTTGACGCACAGGAGATCGCGCAGAACAAGTGGCTCGAATACATGGAGGACAAACGCAAACTCGTCGAGTTCTACAGGTCGAGATACGACGAAGCCACGGCCGTCAACGTGGAAACCATGCTCGATGTGCGGGAGAACTGGGCAAAACATGCGAAGAATCCGGAGATGGCCTTCAAGATGTACAAGGCGGCCATCGCTATCTGTACCCGTCTGAAGGCCCGTCATCGCGAGATGTTGGGCGAATCAGGCTGACCGAAGAAAGGGAGGAAGACAGATGAGTGAACTGAAGTTTCTGGCGATGAGCGATCTGGAAGGAAGGCATGACTTGGTCAAAAAGCTCCTGGAGGCGGACCTGTCCAAGTACGACATGCTGCTCTACAAGGGCGACACGCCGGACCCGCAGGTGTACAAGAAGATTCGGCGGGCCATGACCCTCTCGGGCGACCAGTGGTCGGCGCGCACTTCGACCGGGATCTACGCGGAACACGAAGAATCCCAGAAGGCCTTCAAAAAATCGGTCGAGGATTCCACGATCATCAACAACCTTTTCGGCGAGATCAAAAAGAAGCTCCCCATCTACGGGGTCCTGGGCAACTCGGACACGGTGCCTACGATGATCGCTCCCAAGATCGGCATGGAGGCGGTCGATTTCGGCAAATACATCAACCTCGTGCACAATAAGATCGAGCAGTTCAAAGGGTTCACCCTGGTCGGCTACAACGGCCGGGTCCGCTATCTGGACGAGGAGATCGTCGAAGCCCCGCAACTTTCGTTCCTGGAAGAGAAGGCCCTCGAAGACCTGCACAAGCTCTTCAAACAGGTCGATCCGGCAAAGACGATCTTCGTGACCCATGCGCCCCCCTACGGGATCCTCGACAAGGTGGCCCCGGAATGGGTCTCCTACGGCGTAGGCACCTACGGAGAAAAGGCCAAGGACGGCCATATCGGCGCCAATGCCTTTCGAACGATCGCCTTCGAGTATCAGCCGCTGGTCCATACCTTCGGCCACATCCACGAGACCCCGGGTGTGGAGAAGCACGGCCGGACGACCTTCATCAACGGCGGCGCCATGGGCGAAACCGAAGAGATGGAAGAAGTCACGATCAAGGACGGCAACGTCAGCAACCGGTGGGTCAAGATCAGCGACCTGTAGCCGTTGATCGGGAAAGAGGGACGGCTCCCGGTGTTTCAGGGAGAACCGGGAGCCGTCCTTCAATTTTCAATTCTGTCATACCCGCAAAAGCGGGTATCCAGGATGCTTAGAACATCCTGAAAAGAATGGATTCCCGCTTGCGCGGGAATGACAAAAAAAGGAATTTTAAATAGGGCGCTGTCCCTACTTTTGGAGTCGCTAAGCATGGCTCAAAAAACGACGAATAGCCGCCGCGCCAGGGGGAAAAAAACCGCCAATCCCGGCATGGGCTCCATCGAACGCCAGATCATCGCCCTTACGGTGAACGGAAAAAAGCACCTCCTCACCTTCGGCGACGACATCCCACCCTGGGAGCCGGGGGCCTACGACGTCTACCCCGGCCATACCCTCATCTTCACCTTGCGGGAAAAGCTCCACCTCATGGGGACCAAGCCTTCCTGCAACCGCGGGGCCTGCGGGGCCTGCACGGTGATCCTCGACGGCGTGGCGACGCTTTCCTGCATGACCCTGACGGCCGATTGCCACGAAAAAAGCGTGGTCACGATCGAAGGCCTCGGCACGCCGGACCATCTCCATCCCATCCAGGAGGCCTTTATCGAGAATAACGGCTCCCAGTGCGGTTTCTGTACGCCGGGGATGATCGTCGCCGCCAAGGCCCTTTTGGACAAAAACCCGGACCCCACGGTGGAGGAAATCAAAAGCGGTCTGGCCAACAACACCTGCCGGTGCGGCAACTACTCGTTCATCACCCGGGCGGTCCTGTCGGCGGCCCAGAAATTGAAGGAGAGGTAACCTGCGATGGCTTTCAATGTGATCGGCCAGCGTGTTGTCCGGAAAGACCAGGTCGCCAAGGCCACGGGCACGGCCCAGTACACGGTGGATGTCCAGTTCCCGGACACCCTCCACGCGGTGACCCTGAAGAGCCCCCATGCCCACGCCCGGATCAACGACATCGACACCTCCGAGGCGGAAAAAATGCCCGGGGTCCGGGCGGTGCTCTGCTACAAAAGCAAGGTCATCGTGCCCGGCGCCACGGGCGGCTATCTCTTCGATCTCTATGTGATGCCCGACAAGGTCGTCAATTTCCCCGGCCAGGTCGTGGCGGCCCTGGCGGCCGAGACCAAGGCCCTGGCCGAAGAGGCGATCAAGCTCATCAAGGTGGACTATACGCCCCTTCCCGCGGTCTTCGATCCCCGAGAGGCGTTAAAACCGGGCGCGCCGCTCATCCATCCGGAGATGCGGGAAAAAAGGCCCGATCTTCCGGACAACGTGGCCCCCAGCGATTATCTCTACAGGCAATCGCGCGGCGATCTCGATAAAGGGAAAAAAGACGCCGCCGTGACCGCCGCGGCCGAGTACACGGTCCTGCCGGAATCGCACTACCGGCCGGAGACCAACAACGTGATCGCCCGATGGGAAGGGGACCAGCTCAAGTTCTGGGTCACTTCCCAGGGGGTGCACATGGCCAAAGGCGTCGTCTGCAAGGCCCTGAACCTGCCGGAGACCAACGTGACCGGTTATACCCCCTGGGTGGGGTGCGGTTTCGGCGGCCGGTTTGCGGCCCACCAGATGGCGATCTATGCCGCGGCCCTGGCCAAGATGACGGGGAGGCCCGTGCGGATCGCAACCGAAGTGGACGAAAACCAGGTCATCAACACCCATTCCATGGGACCCCATTACTACAGTACGAAGGGCGGGATCAAAAAGGACGGCACCCCGACCTTTCTGGAAAGCGTCTTTCACTGCAACGTCGGCGGGATCGTCGACGGCGGCTACACCGGGGTCTACCCGGTCTCCGAGGCGGCGCTCGCGGTCTACAACTACGAAAGCTGCGCCGTCGAGAATTTCCCGGTCTGGTGCAACCTGAACCCCTCGGGCGCCCGGCGCAGCTACGGCGGCGCCGAGGGGATGTTCTGTTCCGAGTCTTTCATCGATGAGATGCTGGAGAAGATCGACGCCGATCCCGTGGCCTGGCGGCTCAAGTGGGCCCAGAAGACCGGCGATCCGGTCACGATCCGCCTCGAATGGGGGGAGCTCGCCGGTTGCAACTATGCGGCCCTGATCAAAAAGGCCGCCGCGGCCTTCCGGTGGCAGGAGCGGTGGAAGGGGTGGCGCGTCCCGACTTTCGTCAAGGGGTCGAAGCGCCGGGGCATCGGGATCGCCCTCGGGATGCACGTCACCGGCGACCCCACCTCGGAGCGGGGGCTGGTCAGGATCAATACGGACGGCACCGTGGATGCCATCTCCCAGGGGTGCGACATCGGCCAGGGAATCCGCAGCGCCATGTGCCAGTGCGTGGCCGAGGCCCTGGGGGTGAAGTTCGAGCAGGTCCGCGTCTCGGCAGGCGACACCTCCTTCAACCCCATGGGTCAGGGGGTGCGGGCGAGCCGCGGCACGCCGCTCGTGATCGGCGCGGCGATCAAGGCGGCTCTCGACGCCAAGCGCCAGGTCCTGGAGGCGGCAGCCCCCATGCTCCAGGCCAAACCCGAAGAGCTGGAATGGCGGCAGGGCAAGGTCTTCCTCAAGAGCGACCCTGCCAAATTCATCCCCTTCTTCCAGGTGGCCATGAAGGCCTGCGGCTTTATCGGAACGGCCACGGAATTTGCCCCCAAGATC
Organism: Deltaproteobacteria bacterium; assembly: GCA_021817825.1. GTDB lineage: Bacteria > Desulfobacterota > Syntrophia > Syntrophales > UBA5619 > JAKAFS01. The sequence goes on from JAKAFS010000024.1 coordinate 29,344, forward strand.
AACCCGGCGACGAAAAAGAAGCTCCTGGAAAAGAGCAACGTGGCCATGTGCGCCGAGGTGGAGGTGGATATCGAGACCGGCGGCGTCCGCTTGCTCGACGCGGTCCTGGCCGGCGACTGCGGGGTCGCCATCAACCCCGACGCGGTCAGGCAGCAGATGGACGGCTCCATCATCTTCGGCCTTTCCTTCGGCATGCACGGCCAGCTCATCTACGACAAGAGCCACAACGGCGTGGTCCTGAACGCCTCCCCGAACGACTACAAGATCCCGACCTTCCTCGAATACGAGCCGAACTTCCAGTCGATCATCCATGAAGATCCGGCCGACGCCCCGACCTATATGTTCAATCTCAAGGGGGTGGGCGAAGGGGCCTGCATCCCCGTGGCCCCGGCCATCGCCAACGCGATCTACAATGCCTGCGGCGCGCGGGTAAGGCACCATCCCATTACGCCGGAACAGGTTCTCAAAGCCTTGGGGAAGATTTGATATGAAACCATACCACTATCAGTCGGCAGAGACCCTTGGAACGGCAGTCGCAACCTTAAAAAAAGGCAAGGCCGCCATCCTTGCCGGCGGCACCGACCTTTTGAACGTCCTCAAGCAAGGGGCGCTCGCGGAGCCGCCCGAGACGCTGGTCAACATCAAGCGGCTGCCGGGGCTGAGAGCCATCGCCTATGATCGCCAGGGTCTTGCGATCGGCGCGTTGACGACCCTGACCGAGCTTGCCGAATCCCCCCTGGTCAAGGAAAAATATCCGGCCCTGGCCCAGGCCGCATCCCTTGTGGCGGGCCCGACCCTCCGCAACATGGGCACCGTCGGGGGCAACCTCTGCCAGGAGGTGCAGTGCTGGTATTTCCGGAGGTCGCACCTGACCGGGACCTGGTTCGACTGCCTGCGGAAGGGCGGCAACCTCTGCTATGCCGTAGGCGGCGACAACCGCTTCCATTCCATCGCCGGCGGGATCAAGGTACAGCCCTCGCAATGTTCCAAGTACTGCCCGGCCGGGACCAATATCCCCGCCTACCTGGAACGGATCCGCGCCGGCCAGTTCGACGCGGCGGCGAAGGTCCTTCTGGAGGTGAATCCGCTGGCCGCCATCACCGGCCGGATCTGTCCCCATTTTTGCGAAAAGGCCTGCAACCTGAAGGACTACAATCAGGCCCTGTCGGTGAAAAACATCGAACGGTTCGTGGGCGATCGCATCCTCAAGAACCCGGCCAGGTTCCTGAGGCTGCCTGAGAGGGAGAAAAAACAGCGGATCGCCGTCATCGGCTCGGGTCCGGCCGGCCTGTCGGCCGCCTTTTTCCTGAGAAAGGCGGGCTACGGGGTGACGATCTTCGAGACCATGCCGGTCGCAGGCGGCACCATGGCGCTGACGATCCCCCACTACCGCCTGCCCGCCGGGGTGTTGAAAAAGGCCATCGCCTTTATCGAAAGCCACGGCATCACGATCAAGACCAGAACCGCGATCGGCAAAGCGGTCACCATCCCGCAGCTCTTGAAAAAGGGGTACAAGGCCGTCTTCATCGCCGTCGGCGCCCAGGAGGGGCGGAAGCTCCGGATCCCGGGCAGCGACCTCAAAGGCGTCATGACGGCCCTCGATTTTTTGAGCCAGGTCAAAAAGGGCAGGAAGACCGAACTCGGCAAAAGGCTGCTCGTCATCGGCGGCGGCAGCGTGGCCTTCGACTGCGCCCGCACGGCCCGGCGCTTGGGGGTGAAGGAGGTCCGCATGGCCTGCCTGGAATCCCTGGAGACCATGCCGGCCGATAGCGACGAGATCCGGGAGGGCCAGGCCGAAGGGGTGAAGCTCCACCCCGGCCTCATGACCACGGCGATCCAGGGGAAGAACGGCCGGGTGAGCGGCGTCGAGGCCCTTTCCGTCTCCTCCCTGGTCTTCAAGGACGGCATCCCCCAGGTGACGACGACCCCGGGCTCGGAAAGCGCGCTTGCCGCCGATACGGTGATCTTTGCCGTGGGCCAGGTGCCGGATTTGAGCGCCGCCGCCGGGGTCAAGGGGCTCAAAATCTCCCGGATGGGGACGATCGACGTCGATCCCGAGACCTTGAGCACCGGCGTCAAGGGGATCTATGCCGGAGGCGACGCCTGGGTGGCGGCAGGCTCGGTGATCCAGGCCATTGCCTGCGGCAAGAAGGCCGCAAACGCCATCCATCGCTTCTGCGGCGGCCGTTCCGACATCGCCCCGAGCCAGGTCCAGTACGATTCGCTCCTGGCCTTCAACGGCGCGGGCTCCCAGACCCCCCGCGTCGAGACGCCGGAACGGCCGGTGAAAGAAAGGCTAAAGGATATCAAGACCGAGGTGGTCCAGGGACTGCCCGAGCCGCTCATCGTCCAGGAGGCGAACCGCTGCCGCAACTGCGGCTGCGTTGCCGTCAATGCCTCGGACCTGGCGACCATGCTTACGGCCCTGAACGCCTTGATCAAGACCACCAAACGCGTGATTCCGGCCGAGCAATTTTTTGCTGTGGCCGGCCACAAGACCACGGTCCTCGATGACGACGAGATCGTCGTGGAGATCCGGGTGCCCACCGTGGCGAAAGAGGCCCGGCAGGCCTTCATCAAATTCGCCCAGCGGCCGGCCATCGATTTTGCCGTCGTGAACGCCGCTTCCCTCCTGAAAATGACCGGCGGCAAGGTCCTGGATGCAAGACTGGTCCTGGGCGCCGTCGCGCCTATGCCCTTCCGGGCTTTTGAGGCCGAAGCGCTCCTGAAAGGCAAGGCCGTGACCGAAGCCTTGGCCGAAAAGGCCGCGGCCACCCTGGAAGGCAAGGCCATCCTCCTTAGCGGGAATCAATACAAGCTGCAAATCGCCAAGGCGCTTCTGAAGCGGGCGATCCTGGGGGAGGGCTGACCAGAAGCGCCCGTAAGCTTCCCCCGAAAGGGAACCCTGCAAAAACAGCGTTTCCCGGCAATCCCCTCTGGAAATGAGCGTCCGGTCCTACCAGCGGTAGCGGATCCCCAGGGACCCTCCCTGCTCAAAACGGTCGCTGGCGAAGTCGGCGTCGTAGGCCAGGAAGAGGTTGACGTTCTTCCGGACCACGCAGGTGAGGCCAAGGCCCAGATCGAGGGTGTCCCGGCCGGGTTTTTCCCCGCGGACGGTAAAGGTGGCCGCAGGGGCACCGGCGAAGGCGGCATTGATCAGATAATCATCGTTGGCGAATTCGTGCAGCCATTTCACCCGGAATTCCGGCGTCAGCGTTGCGGTCCGCACGGTGAAGTCTTTGCTGGCTTTGATCCCTAAGGCACTTAAATAGGATGAGGTGCGTTCCTTGTCCACCGTCAGATTGAACGCCCCGGCGTCGGTTTCCGTAAAGCCGTTCCGAGACAGGGCGCCGGCCTGGAAAGAGGCCAGGGGGGTGACGCTGACGGTCTTGACCGTGAGGACATATCCCGCTTCCACCAAGGCGGCCAGGGCGTGTCCGGCATAGTCCGCCACCGCTGTCCGGTCGATTCCGCCAAAGGAGATATTCCGTGTGCCGGCATTGCGGTTGTACCCGTAAGCCAGAATGCCGTTCAGATACCAGGGGCGCGCGACGTACGATCCGTAGAGAGATCCCTGATAGCTGGACAGGGTCGCCTTTTCGGACAGGTCGTTCAGCTTGACCTCGGCCCGCGAGTAGCCGACCGACAACCCGGCCAGGACATCCGGGCCGATCTGCCGGTCAAATCCGCCGGTGATGCCTGCGGTATGGTAACGGTATTTCGAGGAGCGGTTGTCGCCGCTCATCCGGCCCAGATCGCCGTATCCCTTCAACCAGAGGCCCGAGGCGGCGGATTTTCGATCGTCTCGCAGGGCGGACAGGGCCAGCAGGGTGTTGCCCGCGTCATTTAAGACATCGTTCCGGGCGGCCAGGAGGATCTGCCCGGTATGGGCGGTGGCAGGACCGCCCGTCGCCAGACTGTCCATCCGGCCGGTCAGGGTATTCAGGTACCGGTTAAAGGAAGAAAAGCCGATCCCCGTGAAGGCCGTGTGGGAGAGACCCGCAAGCTCGTCGAGGGCGACCTGGGCTTGCGTCCGGTCGGTGATCTGCATGAGGGCCGACAGTTCCGGGTTTCCCGCGCTTCCCACCAGGGTGTCGATATAGCCGTTCAAGGCATCGGCCACGGCGCGCTGGTTTTCCGTGGCCGCAGGAAGGGCAAAATCTCTGTTCACGGTCAGACTGTAATTATTCGCGCCCGCCGTGAGCGTCGGCGTCAGAAAGGGCGATGCCGAAGAGACCTCGCCAAAGGCGCCCGTGCCGGCTCCCGCCGAAAAGACGACGCCGTAACTGGTGCTGCGCGCATAGAGCCCCGACTGGGGAATGATCAGGACGCCCCCCTGATTGAGGGCGGCCATGCCGGCGGTGACCGTTGCGGACGCCGTAGGGCTGACGATCAGTCCCAGATTCGCTCCCGAGTTCTGGGTGTAGACGGGCGTGGTGACGTCTCCGCCGAAGGCCAGGGTGCCGGCGGTCAGGGAAATGGCATTGGCGATCGCCAGAGGAGCGCTTCCCGCGGTGATGGTCCACCGGCCCGTATTGGTTTTGGTGAGGTTTTCGAAGTTGACGATCTGCGAGGCGGCGAGGCTTCCCGTCCCGTTCAGCTCCAGGCTGTCGCCGGGGCCGAAACTTCCGGCGATAGCGCCGTTGATGACCGAGCCGGTCTTAAGGGTGACCGCGTTGACGGCGTTGGCCAGTTGGATGGCGGTGCCGCCGGTACCGGTAATGGTGCCGGAGTTGAGCAGGGTGGTGTCGCCCAATGCCGCATTGATGCCGGTAGCGCCGCTAATCGTGCCGCTGTTGGTGATATTGTTGGCAACCCCTTCCAGATACATGCCGGCGTCTGCCGGAAGCGCCGGTGTTGAGGTCGCCGTAATCGTTCCGGAGTTGGTGACGGTGTTGACGCCGCCGGTGCTGACCATCTGGACGCCGAAAGCGACCCCCGTACCGGACGGGCTTCCCGTGATCGCGCCCGAATTGGTGAGCACGTTGCCGTCCATGCCGTTCAGGCAAGCGCCGCTGGCAAAAACCTCCGAAGCAGCGGTGATGACGCCGCTGTTCGTAAGCGAGTTTTGCGTGTCTTCCATCCACACGGCATAGGCGGCGCCTCCCGCGCCGATGCCGCGCGCCGCAATGGTCCCGCTGTTGGTGATGGCGTTGATGCCCGTTTGCATGCGAACGCCCTGGGCGGTGAGATCGGCCGTGGCGGTGATGACGCCCCTGTTGACGAGGGTATTTGTCGTCCCCTCCATCCAGACGCCGGCGGCATCGCCTCCCCCGTATCCCGTGGAGAGCGCTTCGATGGTCCCGCTGTTGGTGACGGCGCTTACGCCGTTCTCCAGGAGAACGCCTCGGGAACAGCAATCCGACGTAGCCCTGATCGCACCGGTGTTCGTCACAGCGTTGTTGTCGCCGGCCATCCACACGCTTTCGACCGTGCCGCTTCCATCGCCCGTGGCGACGGCCGTGATGGTTCCATTGTTGGTCAGCCGGTTCTTAGGCCCGACGAAATAAAGCGCCGTCGCCTTGTTGGCATTGTAGCCGGGAGCGTTTGCCGCAATGGCGCCGTCGTTCGTGACGGTGTTGTCGTTGCCGCCTATTTGAGCGCCTACGGCCCAGGGGTTGTCGCCGGAGGCGTTGCCGGTGAGCGTGCCGTTATTGGTCAAGACGCTGGTGCTGAGGCCGAAGAGATAGGCGCCGATGCCGTTAAAGACGCCGTTGGCCGTGATGGTTCCCGAATTGGCAAGCGTGGCGGCATTGCCCATCATAAACACGCCTTCGGCGGAAGAGCCGACGGCGGTCGAGGTCGCGACAATGGTTCCCGAATTGGTGATCCTGCTGGAGCTTCCGCCGGTCCAAACGCCGGCGGCATCTCCGGTCGCGGCCGTCGCGCCGATGACGCCGGCATTCTCCAGAACGCCCGACCGGAACGGTCCGGCGCCGTCCGAATTCTCGTTAAAGAGGACGCCGTAGCCGTTTCCCTTGATTTCTCTTCCGGCTAAGACCGTGACGTTCCACCCGTCCGCTTTGGCCCAGATGGCGGAACCGGCCGCCGGCGTGGCCGTGACATCCACGGAACCGGTCGCGCTTACGGTTGCGTTCCGGGAGGCGCCTGTGTTTCTCGCTTCCAGATCGACGGTGGCCGTTTCCGCGGTGCCGATGGTCACATCGGCATAGCTGTCGGCAATGTTAAAAAGCAATAAGCAAGACAGCAGAAAACCAAAACAGATGCGATAGTCCTGTTTGTTCATGGTTCAGACGAACCTCCTTGCCGTTTTCGCATGTTCGGGGCTACCCTACTGGTTTCTCGTCGTTTTTTCACCTTTTTTCTCGGGTTTCCCACCTTTATTTGCGGTGCAAAAACTCTGGATAGCCGGGTCGGCAACGCATCGCCCCTCCTTCTTGACGCCTGGTCTCGAAGCCCTTTTCAACAGCTTGCCACAATTGCAAGGTGTGTGCCGGGAGAAAATATGATGGATTACTGCGTGATCACAGTCATTTTCTCATTACGGCCCCTATGAACGGTGCCAACGCCGTGGGCAGTTAAACAGAGAGGGTTGGCGGTGCCGGCGGCCACATTGGTGACCCGGCGCCCGTTCCCGGCCGCGCCCACCGAGACGACATTGCTTGCGCCCCCGCCTGTGGAGTTGGCGCCGAGGCCAGGGAATTTGTCCCCGACGAGTCGGCATCACAGTCATCGAGGAGCTTATTGCACCGAGACACCCACAGATGACCTACAGATTGAAAAATAAATGGAGAAAAGGGGATGGAGGAAAAAAGAGAAAGGGTCTGGCGACAGGGTCAGGGCGTTTGCAGCACCGAGGAAGAGAGGCTTCCGCGGGAAGCGATGCAGGCCTGAAGGCCCTGTGCAGGCCGGCGACAAACCCGGCCTGCACGGATGGGCTAAGCTACTTCCACTTGTCGATCCGCCACACCGAGTAGGCCCCGAAATCGCCGTAGCTGAAGGAGGTCTGCTTGACATGGTAGTTGGGGTTGCCGCCCCCGGCCACCAGGATGGGATAATCCTTGGGGCTGATGGCCCTGGGCACCTGGGCCGTCGGCGGCGCATCCACATGATCGGGATTCAGCGCCATGGAACCCCGGGGATTTTTCAGGGCCGCCACATACTCCGCAAAGGGCAGCCGCGACCCCCACCAGTAGGAGGTGTCGTACATCCGGCGCTCCCAGGTATTGCCTTTCCAGAGGAACTCCTGGAGATCCTGCATGGTGTTCCACTTGTAGTCCGTCTTCCAGCGACGCGCCTGCTCGGGGGTGATGATGATGAAGCGGCCCTGCGAGGCGGGCGACGGCTGGAACATCGCGACGGTCTTGAGGAGCTGTCCCGGCGCTTCAAGGTTTTCCGCGATGTGCGTGCCCTCGCCCGTGGAATGGCCGACGAGCGCGATGTACCGGGTGATCTGGAGGAGCACGTTGTCCTTGGCGGTATAGCCGTAGCGGACATTCAGCCCTTCCCAGGGCGTATCGGGGCTCTCCGGCAGGATGTCGCCCAGAAGCTTGGTGCCGTAGGACTGGACGAGATTGACCGTGTGCTCGATGCCCAAGAGGTTGCGGATCGCGAGCCGCGCAAACCGGCCCATCGTCTCGTTCGCCGGATTGCCCGGGTGCATGAAGGCGGTCCCGGCATTCATGCCCAGTTCCTTGACCATGGGGCCGCTGACCATATGGAGAATCCCCATGGAGCCGGAGCTGGTCCAGGGGGTGTAGAGGCCCGTCTCGACCATGGTCAGGCAGATGGGGAGGTACTCGGGCTTGCAGCCCGCCATGACCGCGTTGATCGCCACCTTCTCGACGGTGACGGGACGCTTCTGGGGACCGATGCCCGGATGGACGATCTCGTCGGGCCTATGGCTGGTCCCTTTGAGCATCCGGGCGACCGCCTCCTGGGTGGGCGGGGTGACGGGCAGGCCGTCGGTCCAGCGGGCGATCGGCGCCCGGTCGACGAAGGCGCTCAAGTCGCCGGTAAAGAACTCCTGAACCTGATCATAGGTCCCGGTCAGCGCGATGCGCGGCGCAACCGCCGGCTTGTACTTGCCGGACCGCTTTTCGGCATCGGTCAGGGGCCGGGTCAGGGCATCGAGGGCGACTTTCAGGTCCTCGTCCGCCCATTTCTCGGTGAAACGATTCTGGGGAATGAAGACGCTCCGCGCCTCCGGGACGCCGTTGACCAGATAGTTCAGCTTGGCAATCTGTTTGATCGCGGGAATATCGACGATTTGACATACAGAGGGAATGCCCTTCTTTTCGAGAGTTGCTGTGACGCCCGCCACAGTAGTCGCTTTTCCCCCTCAGTAGCCGTGGCCGACGATCGCGGCGTCGGCCACGATATCCGCCGGCTTGAAGCCCTGCTTGGGCTCGTAGTAGACGATCTTGGCGCTCGCGGGCAGGATCTTCCGGAGCTGCTCGGCGAGGCCCGCCATGGGCTTTTCATAGCCGCCGTGATCGTCATAGATGGCGATCGTCTTTCCCTCGAAGGTGGAAAGCCGCGGGGCCAGCGGCTTGGTATCGATTTCGGGCAGCGGGGCCTCCGGATTGAGAACCGTAAAAGTCGGCGCCGCGACTTTCGCCGCCGACGCCTTGGCGGTCGGCGCTTTGGCGGCGGGCTTGACCGCCGCACTGCCTGTCGCTGCCGGCGACAGGAGCCAGGCCGCAACGGCCAATGTGGTCAGGACTCTCCTTGTGATCATAAAGCCTCCTCCTTTTTTAACTGGGTTGCATTGGGACTGTCGGCTCCCAATCCGTTTACGGCCACCGCCCGGCGCAAATGCCGAAACAGGATGCGCGGTGGCTTATTCCTCGGTTCTGGCGGGCCCCTCGCAGTCGCAGATGACCTTGACCGTGACCGTGGCCGGCCGGGACCGGTTTCCCTTGTTGTCCGCAACCGTGCAGGTCACGGCGAAGCTCGCCTCCTCGTTGGGGGCAAACCAGACGATCCTTCCCCCCTCGCCGACCAGGCGCCCCGCCTTGGCCTCCCAGTGGTAGGTCAGGGCGTCGCCGTCGGGGTCCAGGGCGTCGCACACGAGCGTGGTGCTGCCTTCCTTGAAGATCACCTTGGGACGCGCGGAAAGCTCCTCGATGAGGGGGGGATTGTTGCCGGTCTTGGACAGGACATCGACGATCAGCTGCCCTTTGGCCTCGCCGCCCTTGCCGTCGCTGACCTTGACCGTAAGGGTGTAGGCGCCGGGTTTTGCCGGGGCCTTCCAGGCGACTGCCGGACCCGTTCCCTCGATGGCGCCGCCGCTGGCCGACCAGGCGTATTTCAGGGGATCCCGGTCCCGGTCCAGGGCGACGCATTTCAGCGCCACCTTCTCCCCCGGGGCGGCCAGCTTCTTGGCGGCGCTGAAGTCCGAAATCACCGGGGCCTGGTTGAACAGCGCCCCATCACAGGGCTGGCCCGACAGCAAAAGGACCGCCAGGATCAACCCCCAGGGCGCGGAAAACTTGAACTGACGAATCACCATCACTTGCCTCTCCTGTTTGATTCCGATACCCGCGGCCAGGGCCGCAGGGTCCTCCGGCACCTTACGCGTCGTCCCTGGGCCTCATCGTAAGTCCCAGGGCCAGACAAAGGACCAGTGCGGCGATCACGGCCGGCGGTCCGTATTCCGCGATCTTCCCGCTGCAACTGGAAAGGTCGAAATTGTGCGTCAGGGCGGCGCCGGCCACCATCCCGAGCACCGTGACCGCCGCGTCGTGATCCCCCTGCCCGGTCAGGACCATCTGACGCAGGGGGCAGGCCCCGAGCATGGCCGCGGCCAGCCCCACCAGCACCATGCCCAGAAAATTCCACAACTGATGGGAATGGGCCAGGGGCTGATCGGCGAATCCGGGCTGGAACTGGCCGAAGAAGAGGTTGCCGCCCAGGCAGCCCAGGAAAAAGGCGACGACGCCGGTCAAAAGCTGGGTGTCCCGCAGCAAAAAGAGATCCCGCCAGGCGCCCATGAAGCAAAGCCGGGTCCGTTGCGCCAGCGCGCCGATCACGAGCCCCCCGACCAGGGAGATGCCGACGGCGGCATGCTCGGCCCCCCAGCCGGTCGTGCTTTCCTGCACAAAGGCGGGGCGAAGAAAGATCAGCAGGAGCAGGCCGATCGCGGCCAAGGGCGCGACAAAGCCGGCTGCCGGGGGCAGGGGCCGGTTCCGGCCCAGATCGAACCCACGCTTGATGAGCGCGACTCCGCCGAAGATCCCCAGGAGCATGCCGCCCAAACCGGCCAGGGCGTTCCCATCCCCGCCGGCGAGCCGCACGATGACGCGGGTCGGGCAGCCGAGGAAGGTGAGCGCCCCCACCATCAGGAGCATGGCCAAAAAAAAGCGCAGGAGCGGCGCGGAGCCGCCGCGGGGGCGAAATTCCTTGAAGGCCGCGGCGGAAAGAAAGCCCCCCAGCACGAGGCCCGCCAATTCCGGCCGCAGGTACTGGAAGGCGGCGCCGGCGTGGAGCCCCAGCGCGCCGGCCGTATCCCGGATGAAGCAGGTCGGGGCGATCCCGCCGTTGAAGGGATTGCCCATCCGGGAGAGAAAGGCCGTGACGAGCCCGATCAGGAGCCCGGAAAGGGCGATGAACCACCGGGAGGATATCCATTCTCTTGTCTGCATAAGCCGCACCGTTTTTAAACTAAAAAGGTTCTCTGCTCCGGGTCTCTCCAGCGAACAGACCCGACAACCCTGGATGCCGCGTCTGTCATTCCCGCGGAAGCGGGAATCCAGTCTTTTAATATTTCTGGACCCCCGCTTTCGCGGGGGTGACACTTGGGGAGTTTTGCAATTGTCTCCTGGAACTATTTTCATGCCTGCGTGGTGCCCCATGGGGCATGGGCGTTTCCCGCGGAAGCGGAATCCAGCGTCCCTCAGTTTCTGCCTCCCGTTATTTATTCAACCTGGAAAGCATCTTGGCGACCAGCTGTTCCTTGGACTCGAAACCGCCGAAGGAGACCGCCTGGATGATCCCGTCCTTGTCCACCAGCACACTGGTGGGCATGAACCGCACTGAATAGAGGCGGGACACCTCCTGGTCCGGATCCAGCACCATCGGAAAGGTGAGCCCGTAGCGCTGCATGAACCCGGTCACCTTGGACGCCCCGTCCCCCTCGTTGACCCCCAGGACGACCAGCCCCCGATCGGCCCACTCCTTGGCGAGCTGCTGGAAGAAGGGCATCTCCTCGACGCAGGGGCCGCACCAGGTGGCCCAGAAATTGAGCAGGACCGGCTTCCCCCGGAAGCTCTTCAGGGACAGGCTTTTCCCCTGGGGCGTCTTGAGCGTGAAGTCCGGGGCCGCCACCCCCGCCTTCAGGGCGATGGGTTTGCCGGACGCGGCTAAGGCCTGCCGGGCGACCTTTTCCCCCAAGGGCAAAAGGAGCAGCAGGGCGACCAAAGCAAGCGATATGAAGGATTTCATCGTTTCTTTCCTGTCCTTACGGCTTCCAGTCGGGATTTTTCTGGGCATAGCCGCAGCAAACGACCTTGAACGCGGCGGCCCCCCGGGCGAATCCCCCCCGTCCGTCCGAGACGTACACGTCCACCTTGACGTCCACGAAGCTGCTGGGCGCCGTGTAGACCGCATGGGCCCCCTTGCCGGAGAGGCTCCCCCGGTTCACCTCCCACTTGTAGGTGAGCTTGTCGTTGTCCCCATCGCGGGCGATGCACCTGATGCGGCCGCTGCCGCCCCGTTCGATGGAACTGTATTCCAGCACGACCGCGTCGATCACCGGGCTTTGGTTGGCCGCCGCGGCCTTGGCCGGCGCCGTCCCCTTGGCCGGAGGGGCCGCAGAGGCGGTTGTGGCGAGGCCGACGCTAAAAAGCAGCCACGCCGCGACCATCAGGGCCGTTTTATGCATCTCTCCTCACCGCCTTTCTCCCTACCGGCCAGGGCCGAAAGCGGAAAAACCGGTCGGGGTGAAAAAACAGGACCGCCAATGCCGAAACCAGGAGGAACAGGTCGATCACCAACGATTGCAGCGGCGACAGGGCCCCGATCCATTTTTCGAAGACGCCGAAGCAATAGCCGCAGGCCGGGTACTTGTCCATCCCTTGGAAAAGGGCCCAGCCGTTGTTGGCGATGAAGCCGAGGATCAGCGGAATGCCGGCGAAGGCCGCCAGGCGGGGCCAGAGGTTGAGGATGAGCGCCATCCCCAGGACCAGTTCCGCCCAGGGCAAAAGATGGGCGATCAGAAAGGCCGGCACCGGCCCCCAGAAGGACTGGAGCAGGACATCGGCAAATTCCGCCTGTCCGGGCAGCTTGCCCGTGCCGGAGACGACGAACAGGAGGCCGTAGAAAAGCTGCGGGGCCAGGACCATCGACAAACGGCGTTTTCTGAGCGCAATGGCTTCAGTTTCCATGGTTCCTTCTATTTTCTTCTGTTTTCTTCGCTTTTTTGCGGCAGAGCCCGTCTGCCGTTCAGTTGCTCCCTCAAGCCGGGCAGGGGGCCGAGGGGGCGAAGCCCTTCACGATCGCCCCGATCTTGATGCAGTCCCGGTCCTCCACATAGCGGTCCGGGGCGACGTCGGCACCGGGCAGCGAGAGGGTCCAGCCGCTGATCCCCCACTTCAGGTTGACGGCGTCGTAGCCGAGCAGGTTCAAGAGCGCCGTGATCTCGCCGCCGAGATGGCCGTTCTGGTCGTAGACCAGGATCTGGCCGGCCGGGGGCAGGTGCCGGAGGTTCGCCTTCTTGAAGAGGTCCTTGGGCTGGTAGTGGGCCGTGCCGCAGAGATGGCCGTTCTCATACAATTCATCATTCCGGACATCGAGGAAAAAGGGGACGTTGAAGTTCTGCTCGTTCCACCGGTCCGCCGGGGACCCCTGGAGCGGATCCAGTTCCGCATAGAGGAGATGATGGAGATAGGGGGCGGCCATGTGGGCGGGTTTTCCCGCCTTCAGAGAGGTCCGGGCGGCCGCCTCCAGGATCGTCTGCCGATTTCCGGACTTGGTGTTCGCGACCACGGGCAGGGGATAGATCTTGGTCGGCTCCTTGAGCGGGCAGATGGCCCGATAACTGCCGCTGGCCGTCCAGACGGCGTCGCGCTGGGCTTCGTAGCGGCCGGGCGCGTATTGCGGATCGGCGGTCCAGGAGGTCATCCCCCACTTCAGGTTCCGGGCGTCGAATCCCAGGACGTTCAAGAGGGCCGTCACCTGCGCGCCCAGAAGGCCCGTATCGCTGTAGACCACGATCGGCCGGTCGCGCGGCAGGCTCCGCAAGATCTGAAAATCGGCGATCTGGCGCCAGGGCACGTTCACGGCGCCGGGGATATGGCCGGAATAATAGGGGTCCGGCAGCTCCCCGGATTCGGAGGTGCGCACGTCGATGATCCAAGGGCCTTTGAACAGGGTGGGGTTGTAGTACTTGACGTCGCCGTAGGGGGTGCCGGCCAGCATCAGGGCGTGGAGGTCCTTGGCGAGGATCTCGGCAGGCTTTTTGCGGCTCACGTACTTTTCCGCCGCCTGCCGGATCACCTCGAACTGGGTGGCGCCGGAAGGGAGACCGGCCGCGCCGGCGGGAAGATCGGCGAGCATCAGCAGTAAAATCGCCAAGGACAAAATGGTTTTGCGCCTGCGCATCAGACAACCTCCGGCTTTTGTGCCCTTTTTCTTACCCGTCAATGCAGGTTCGGCGCTTCCCTGATATCCACGACTTCCCGGCTGATGGGGAGAAGCGCCGTTTTGACCTTTTCGACTTGGTCCCACTCGATCCTCAGCGAAACGCCGCAGTCGCTGGAGAATTCCCGGGGCGGAGGGATCAGCTTCACCTGGAAACCCGCTCCGGCGAGCAATTTTTCCGCCCGCAGGGCGCCGTAGGTCGTGTGAAAGAGAACCACCCCGTAGCTCACGATCTTACCACCGCCTCGATGGCCTTCAGGGTCGCTTGAATCTCCTCCGGGGTGGTGAAGATTCCCGGCGCCAGCCGAACCGTGCCCTGGGGAAAGGAACCGATCGTCCGGTGGGCCGCAGGGGCGCAATGCAGACCGACCCGGCATAAGACCTCGTGCTCGTCATCCAGGCGGGCGCCGAGTTCCGAGACGCTTTTGTCTGCCGTATCGAAGGAAACCACGGCGGTGCTGCGCTCCGCGTCGAGGCAGCCGAAGATCCTGACCCCGCGGATCAGGCTCAACCCTTCCAGCAGGGCGGCGGCGACCCTCTTTTCGTGCGCCCGAACCGCTGCGATGCCGCGCGCGTTGAGCCAGTCGATCCCGGCCGCAAGCCCCGCCAGCCCCGGGACGTTCAAGGTCCCGCTTTCGAATTTATCGGGAAGAAAACCCGGCTGTTCCTCCTTGTCGGAAAGGCTGCCGGTGCCGCCGTAGAGGAGCGGTCTGATACGCTTATGGTCCGTGGCGTCGTTGATGACGAGGCCCCCGGTGCCGCCCGGCCCGAGCGTTCCCTTGTGGCCCGCAAAGGCCAGCAGATCGATCCCCGCCTGCTGCATGTCGATGGGCACGACGCCGGCGGTCTGGGCCGCATCGACCAGAAAAAGGGCCCCGGCGCCGTGCGCAAGCGCGGCCAGCTCCGCCAGGGGGGCCAGCGTTCCCACGACGTTGCTGGCATGGCTGACGACGACCAAACGGGCCGGGGTCGCGAGCGCCTGGGACCAAAGAGCGAGATCGCAGGTGCCGTCGCTACAGGACGGGATCACTTCGAGCCGGACGCCCCTTTCCGCCAGGTGGCGGAGGGGCCGCATGACCGAATTGTGTTCCATGGAGCTTGTCAGGACCCGGTCGCCCGGTTGCAGGACCCCCTGGATGGCGAGGTTCAGGGCCGCCGTGGCATTGACCGTGAAGATGACGCGCAGCGGGTCCTCGACGCCGAAGAGCGCCGCGACCTTTTCCCGGGCATCGAAGACGATCCTCCCCGCGGCGATGGACAGCCGATGGCCGGACCGTCCGGGGTTGCCGCCCGCTGCTTCCATGGCCGCAGATACGGCTTTGATGACTTCCGGAGGTTTGGGCCACGAGGTGGCGGCGTTATCGAGATAGAGCAAGGCAATTCTCCTGTGTCGTTTATAGGGAACTCAAAATATTCAAGCGATTCATGACAATCAGCACCCCGATGCCGATGAGCAAAACCCCGCTGACCGCGTAAATCGGGATGGAATAGCGATTCATCCCTTTGAGCAGCGGCAAGACGGAATCGAGGGCCACGGCGATGATCAGGAAGGGAATTCCCAGCCCGAGGGAATAAGCGGCCATCAGCGCTGCGCCCTGCGGCGCCGTTTCGGTGGACATGGCCAGCGCCAGGATGCTCGCCAGGATCGGGCCCACGCAGGGGGTCCAGGCCAGGGAAAAGAAGCTGCCGATGAAAAAGGAACGCAGGGTGCTCGATGTCTTGCCCAGAGAGGGCGACAGCCGCTTTTCGTAGTTCAGCCAGGGGATTTTCAGGGAGGCGAGCATGAAAAGGCCGAACAGGATGAGCATGGCCCCGTCAAACTTGGGAAGGACAGTGAA
>JAKAFS010000204.1 GCA_021817825.1 Deltaproteobacteria bacterium
AGCAGCTTGCGGGGTTCGATCCGATCGGCGAGCCAGCCTGCCGGAAGCTGACCGATCCCGCAGGCGAGCGTGAAGGCCGAGATGACGAGCCCCGACTGGGTATAATCCAGATCAAAGGCGCTGCGGATAAAGGGGATCAGCGGTACGGTGATCGAGGTGAGGACATGGTGGCTGAAATGCCCCACGATGAACAGGGGTATCATTCCCCCGAAAATGGCGCGCAGAGTCAATGGCTGGATGACCTCTCCTGTAATCCCTTGCGGACTAAAGGGACCGCATGGTTTTTTATAGCCGCTCCCCATAGCGGAAAACGGTTCCTGGCGTCAAGGGGCTTTTCCGATCATGTCGTCAGGACCTTCGCCCCGCGGATTTTCCCTTCCTTGAGATCGGCAAGGGCCCGGTTGGCATCCGTCAGGGGATACTCCTGCACTTCGGGCCGGAGGGGGATCTCCGCCGCCAGGGCGAGGAACTCGGAGATGTCGTGACGGGTGACGTTGGCCACGCTCTTGATCTCTTTTTCCAGCCAGAGGTGCGCGGGGTAGTCCAGCCGCAGGAGTTCGGCCTTGTCGCGCTCCTCTTTGCGGATCGCGTTGATGACGAGACGTCCCCCGGGGGTCAGATGTTTCAGCGCTTCCACGACCGGCTTCCAGGCCGGCGTCGTATCGATGACGGCGTGGAGCGGCTCCGGCGGCGTCTCCTCTGTCGCCCCGGCCCAGACGGCGCCCAGCTCGAGGGCGAAGGCCCTCTCCGGCTCGCTCCGGGCGAAGACGAAGACTTTCGCCCGGGAAAATCGGTGGCGGACCATCTTGAGGACGAGGTGCGCCGAGGCGCCGAAGCCGGTGAGGCCGAGGGACTGTCCCTCCCTGAGACCGGCCAGGCGGAGCGAGCGGCAGCCGATCGCCCCCGCGCAAAGGAGCGGCGCCGCCTCCGCATCGGAGAAGATCCCGGGGATGTCATAAGCGAAGGCCTCCGGAACCGCCATGAACTGGGCGTAGCCGCCGTTGACATCGCGACCCGTCGCCTGGAACCGCTGACAGAGGTTTTCGTTTCCGGCGCGGCAGTCCTCGCAGGTCCCGCATGCCGAGTGGATCCAGCCGACCCCCACGCGATCGCCGGTCCGGAACCGCCGGGCGCCGGGCCCCAGGGCGGCGATCTTTCCCACGACCTGATGCCCCAAAATAACGGGAAAGACCGGCGGCGGCGTCCGCCCCTCGATCTCATCCAGCTCCGTATGGCAGACGCCGCAGGCGGAGACCGCAATCAGGATCTCACCAACACCCGGCGCCGGCTCCGGCATCTCCGCCAAGACAAGCGGCGCGGGATTTTCCGCAAAGCGGGAAACGCCTGTCAAAATCATTGCCTGCATGGGATTTCGCTGCTTCCTTCAGTCCCTATCCGAGTCGGTATCGCGGGTCATTGTTTACACATCCGCCGCCGGTGTTTATTCAGCTCTCCAGGGGCGGTGCCCCCATGACGTTCGCTTACATTTCACTGGCCGAGACCCTTACTATCCGATCGCCCTGCCGGATCTCATCCACGACCTCCTGCCCTCTGACCACCTTCCCGAAGACCGTGTGCTTTCCGTTCAGGTGGGGCTGCGGCGAGTGGGTGATGAAAAACTGGCTCCCGTTCGTGTCCGGCCCGGCATTCGCCATCGAGATCACTTTGGCGGCGTGGGTCAGCGGGTTCCCCTTGAGTTCGTCGGCAAACCGATATCCGGGACCGCCCCGGCCCGTACCGGTCGGATCGCCTCCCTGGATCATGAAATCGCCGATCACCCGGTGGAACGCAATGTCGTCATAGAAACCCTCGCCTGCCAGAAACACGAAATTATTGACGGTCTTGGGCGCATGTCGCGGGTCGAGCTCCAGTTCGATGGTGCCCCGGGTCGTTTCCATCGTGACAAGATACCTCTTTTCCGGATCGATTTGCATCTCCGGCGGTTTGTCCCATTGCTTTGCGGTCATCTGATTCCTCCTTCGAGTGATGAATGGATTTTGATTCCTACATACCTGTTATTTCCCTGTTCGGCAACTATTTCCCGGAAAAAGCGTTGCGAAGAAATCTTTTCGACAAGATCGACCATCTGTGGTACGAAATGGCTCCAGGTACACCCGCCCCGAGCATCGCTGCGGCATTGCCGTTTGCCCTGATCGGGAGAGATTTCTCAGGAGGTTCCCATGGCCTTTGTCTTGGCCCTCGATCAGGGGACGACCAGTTCCCGGGCGATCCTTTTCGATGCTGCCGGCAAGCCCGTCGCTTCGGCCCAGAAAGAGTTCCGCCAGGTTTTCCCCCAGCCGGGCTGGGTGGAGCACGATCCCCGCGAAATTTGGGAATCCCAGGCCGACGTGGCCCTGCTGGCCCTGAAGAATGCGGGCCTGGGCAGCGGAGAGATTGCCGCACTCGGTATCACCAACCAGCGGGAAACGACAGTGGTCTGGGAGCGCGATACGGGCCGGCCGATCCATAACGCCATCGTCTGGCAGGACCGGCGGACGGCCGCTGTCTGCGACCGGCTCAGGGCGGA
>JAKAFS010000025.1 GCA_021817825.1 Deltaproteobacteria bacterium
GCCCTTGCCCGAGCGCGGAAGGAAAGATGCAGGCGGCGTGACAGGGCTGGAGCAGAGGAATGGCCTGGCGCGACGCCTGCCTACCGCCTGATGGGGTGGCGGGCGGGAATTCCCCCGGGGGGAGACAGGGGGGAAACGGGAAAGCTGCAAGGGGAGTGACGGCCGGCCCCATGGCCGGCGCGGCCCTTGCCTACCGCATTTTATTAAATGTAAAGAAAGAATGGACATATTTGAACGATTAATGTAATTTTCGCGGGAATCTTATTTATATAAGCGGCCTTGTACGTATGAAAAGTTTATACCAGCCACTACACAGGGCAATCCAATATGTTCTCTATTCTTCATATCTCTGATTTACACCGTTCACATGACGACCCTGTAGACAACGACACGCTTGTAGCAGCGTTACTTGCAGATCGTGATCGGTACGTTGGCGAGACACCAACAGTACCTTCGCCTGAAGCAATTATCGTCAGCGGAGATCTCATCAAAGGGGCACTAATCGGCCAAATCGACTGGAAACAGCAGGTTGAAAATCAATACAAAGTCGCGAGCTCTTTTCTGAACGACCTAGCGGAGCGGTTTCTTAACGGTGATCGCGGCAGGCTAATTATTGTACCAGGTAATCATGATGTGTGCTGGAATACATCGTTTGCCTCGATGGAACCCGTTCCAGAATCCGAGTATCCGGAGGATGTTCGGCGAGCACTGATAGAGACTTCAAGCAACTATCGTTGGTCATGGAAACAGCTTAAACTCTATCGGATTCGGGATACCGTTGCGTACAATGACAGAATGAACGCTTATTGGAACTTTGTTGAAAGTTTTTATGAATCAGTACCAATACTAAAGCCAATTGACCGCCATCGGGGGTTTCAACTCTTCGATCTCCATAATGGACAAATTATTTTGGCAGCATTCGACTCCATTAGTGGCAATGATTGTTTCGCCTATTCTGGATCAATTGATCGTGCCACTGTAGCACGATCTGCTCTTGACATTCGCGATATTCTTCATTCCTATTCCTTACGACTTGCGGTCTGGCACCATAGCATCCATGGGCCGCCTAATCACGACGACTATATGGACGATAATCGGGTCCGTGAAATGGCTGGTTTGGGATTTCAAGTTGGCATGCACGGGCATCAACATGTTGCTGATGCAACGACTCAATATGTGCATCTCAGCGAGAATCGGTCTATGGGAATTATCGGTGCAGGCTCGCTTTGCGCAGGCACCAGAGAGTTACCGCGCGGAGTAAATAGACAATACAATCTTGTAGTGATTAATGATGATCTGCGCACTGCCAGAGTTTATGTGAGAGAGATAAGCGAAGGAGAGCAATATTCTCGCAAAAATAACGGGGCTTTCTCGCAGGGTTATGTGGAACTTTCCTGGCAGGAAAACCGTGATGTGATGGGCCGCACAATCAACGCTAGTGAAAAGAACACAAGGCTAGCAATTCAACAGGCTGAAGAAGCATTACACATGGGCAACGAGCCAAAAGCACTCGAACTTTTAAAGGATATAGAATTAACATCAAATTCATATGCCCGCAAGATAGTCATAGAGGCAGCACGTAAGCTTCAGGATTGGGAAATGTTAGTAGCCACACTTACTCCACCACAATCTTCTGATGAAACGATCCTTTTAGTAACTGCGCTCATCAGAATAAACGATTTGGAGCAAGCAACTGCAATTTTGGGACGTAATTGCGATATAGATTCCACAGTTCGAAAGGAACTGGAGGAACAGATCAAAATAAAAAGAGTGATGAGGGGGAAATGACTACCGAGCTGATCCCGTTCCAAATTGAGACGCAGCGAGTAATCCAACTGCTGGCGAAACAGATTTACCAATCACCCTTAGCATTATTGCGCGAAAATGCGCAAAACGCCTTCGACGCCATTCGTCAGAGGCTCGCCATTGATTCAACATTTCAGCCCCGCATCGATATTCAATTATTACCAGACCGTATAACCATCTCTGACAATGGGATTGGGATGACACCAGAAGACTTGCGAGATCACTTTTGGACTGCCGGCAGAAGCAGTAAAAACACCGAAGCGGCTCGAGCGGCGGGGGTGGTGGGGACCTTCGGAATCGGAGCCATGGCGAATTTCGGCATAGCCGACGCACTGACCGTCGAAACCGAGAGTGCGATGACAGCTCAACGAACCATATGCCGGGCGGAAAAAGCAAAGCTATCTCTAAAGGAGGATTGCATCGAGCGCCAAGTTATTCCATCAAAGGAGCAGCCTGGCACCACGGTTATAGCCCATGTCTCTGCTGACTCACACATAAATGTGCAGCAAGCGCGAAACTATATTACCGAGTTCGTTTCATTGCTTGACATCCCTGTTTATGTGAACAATGAACTCATCAGCCAAAGACCGATTGAAGAGGCAGTGCCACTTGTACCGGAGACATGGAGGCACGATGAATCTTCAGTCAAAATTGGGGCACGATTAAGCGCCGATGTTCTGCTCGTGATTTCTAATAATGCCGACATATGGATTAAGCTCAACAATATAGTCTGGACTGAACGCCCTATATGTGGCCGTATCCTGTTGCGAAGTGGCAATCCCACTATTAGAACTTTTCGGAGTGGATTCGGTTTAGCCACCGCATCCGTAAATTCGGCTTATCAGTTTGGAGGCATTGTAGATCTGCTAATCCTGGAACCTACTGCAGGCCGGGAAGCAATTACAGCAGATGGGCTACAATTTTTACAGTCAATGATGCTAGAGATCGATGCATACATTTCGACCATCCTTGCTGGCAGAGAGGAATGCGATGTAAGCACGCCTTTTATGAACTGGGTAATTTCCCATAACCACTATGAACTGTGCGGACGGATGAAGATAAGTGTGAATCCAGGGGATCGAATGTCTCTAAATGAGGTAAGTGCACGCTCCAAGACCAACCCCATGATGTTGTATGAAGGGACAGATCAAGGCCTCATCAAGATGCACGCAAGCGAGGACACCCCTGTACTCATTCTGGCCCGCAATAATCCTCGTAGACGTTGCGAACAGAATTATCTGAAGACACTAGCAAAGGTTAGCGTAATCTCGGATACACCGGTCATTACATCTCGCCGAACGCGCAACCAGTTTAGCATTGCAGAAAACGGGCTGGCGTTCCGTATAGAAAATATCTTGGACACAGATTATTTTCTTAAATGTGATGTTGACTTCGGGAGCATCAGTCACGGGCTGCCTGCATTTGTCGAAAAACGAGCAGATGGAGTCCATATTACCTTGAATCCAGAAGGTCAAACTGTGATGCTTATCCTAGGGCTTTACGAGTCAGAGTACGCAGCATTTGGCAGTATGGTAAAGGATTTTGTCAGAACCGTCATCTTTCCGCGCATTGCAGACTATGTACCCAGCAGTACTAGGCAAGGGGCAGAAGCGTTTCTAAAGGCTATTCGACGACCACGGGAGCTCTTCGAGTATGCCGATGATGATCTTGGCAGCCTTCCGAAAATATGGGCGGATTACAATGAAGGCATCATTACCATGGAACAGGCTGTTGAACGTTCCAAGACCGCAGTGAGGTCAAGTGTACAGATAATTGATACTGCGGCCCCTGCACGGGATGTCGTGCCAGACGTCATCGAAAATGAACAGGCCCTTCAGAACGCCGCTGTTGAAACAGCGCTTGATCTCGAGCCTTCGCCAGCTATCACGCGTTTAGAGACCACGACCTCGGCTAAATTGCTCGTAATAGCAGACACTGAGCCGGCACTGCGTGGCTATCGCTGTTTCATAGCAATTACAGACAAGGCGCGCGAAGAGATGGGTGAATTTTTTCTTCAGCCACATCGAACTTCAGTCGTTTGGGGCGGCCAGAAAATTCTCTTTATTTTTATGCATCACTCAGGTCAATTTGGCTTGTACTACGACCTGCAGACCAGTGAGCCAGTGGACGCACCATCAGGTGGCGGCCCATGCCCAACAGCAACGATCGTTCTCAAGGATCGCCTTTTCATTCCGATCACGGATGATATTCGCGCAAGCTTTGTCCCTAAAGCAGGGGAAAGAAAAAGGTTCGAAGTAAGGGCCGACATCCTGAGAACAGAGGGTTCCAACAATTCATGATGTCGCTATGCTAAGAAGGCTGCTTGTAGCAGGCGCGGAATGCCTCGAAAAGCATTCATTGTCTCGGCAGGCAGTTCACCCTGTGCCCCACATTGGCGATGAGTCGGGTGATTGTGGCTACGGCGTTCGGCTGCTTGAACGCCCGGTAGACGATCTCCATCATCCGGTAATAGTCTCTTGTAAACCGATTGTAGCCGGCCTGGAGCTGTTCGACGGTCATGTTCCGCGGCCTCACGATCACCGTGCCACCCGTGAACTTCGAGTAGTCGGTGCAAATGATCCTGCCCTCCCTCTCAAATTTCCGGAAGAACTCAGTCCCCGGATAAGGAATCAGGATATTGACGGCGACACTGTCGATCTTCACCCTCTTCAGGGCCTCGATGGTCTGGTCGAACACGTCCGGCGTGTCGGTGTCGAACCCGAAGATGATCCCCCCGTCCACGAGAATGCCGCGATCGTGGAACCGCGCGATGTTGTCCTTGAGACGCTCGACCCGGTTGAATCCCTTGTTCGCCTCGGAAAGGGCGGCTGCGGAGACGGACTCAACCCCCACAAAAACACCAATGCAGCCCGCCTTCGCGGCCAATGAGAGTAGTTCCTCGTTTTCCGCGAGGAGGACATGGGATTGCATGAAGAACTTCTTCCCATAGGGGATCATCGCCGTGAAAAGCTCCTTCGCAAAGGCCTCGTCGGCCGCCAGGTTGTCGTCCAGGAAGGCGATGAGCCTGTTGCCCGCCCGCGCGACGTCGGCGATGACGTGATCGACAGGCCGGGTCCGGAACCCCAGACCGTGGACATATCGCGTGGAACAGAACGAACAGGAATGTGTGCAGCCCCTCGTTGCCTCGATGGGATAGAGCGGGAAGTACCGTGAGGCGTCCAGCAGATCCAGCCTGGGCGGTTTCAGCTTGGCCAGGTCAACCGGCGTTTCTCCCATGTAGACGCCCTGCATCCTCCCGGCCATGGCATCGGCGACCACCCGCGGCCAGACTTCGTCCGCCTCGCCCACCACCACCGCATCGGCATGTTGCAGCCCCTCTTCCGGCATGACCGAGGCATGCATCCCGCCCAGGACCACGGGCACATGCCGCTGCCGGTAATGATCGGCGATCTCATAGGCGCGGTAGGCCCTGAACACCTCGAAGGAGATCCCCACCAGATCGGGAGTGTCGCCCAGGCTGATCGGCTTCACCCTTTCGTCCTCGATGGCAATCTCGTGCCCTTCAGGCGTGGCCGCCGCCACCGCCGGCAGGGAAAGGGTCATGATCTGCGACCATTTTGATTTGGACCGGACCGCCGCCGATATTAGCTTTATCTTCATGATATCTCCTCCCTCTGAATGGTTAGCGTATGCCCCTCCGTTGCCTGCCCCCACTCCACCAGCCGAAGGTGCGGACTGCTGTCGAAGGTGATCTCGATCCCGGTAATGCTCAGCGGATGGACACATGACCCTGTGTTGTAGTAGCTCCCGTCAGGCTGATGCTTGATCTTGACGCCTTCCGTCTTGACCTTCGATTCCAGGTAGCGCCGCTCCGTCAGCGACAGATTCTCGAAGACCGCCCGATGGGTGTGACCGGCAATGATCGCTGCGATGCCCTGTTCGTTCTGGTTGGCCCATTCATGGAGGCGTTTATCCACCTCGTTGCAGAGCCCCGGATTGAGAGCAGCCCTGGTCGGGTCCTTGACCCCGCACCTCTGGAGCTCGGGCCAGAAATGATGAACGAAGAACTTGCTGACCGCCGCGCCTTCGCCGCTGCATTTCGGGTCTGCCTGGTGGCCGTGGATAAGGAGGATGGTATCGTTGAGGACGATCCCCTCGTGGATCTCGATACCGGGGAAGAGCGTCCGATAGACCGCCTCGTTGGCCTTCCAGTAAAGATCGTGGTTTCCCCAGACCTTCAGGTACCTGGTCTTTGCCGGATCCGGATCATGGAATTTCGCCAGGAGTTCATAGACCGGGGTATGGGTGATGTAGATCTGGTCGAAATTGTCATTCTCCCAGAGCTCCTCGGCGTCGCCCAGTTCGATATAGGTGAAACCTTCTTCCAGGTAGTGTTCCAGGGCGCATCGATAGATCAGGGAGTTCTTGGCAAAATCGTCGGCCCCCGAGCCGTCTCCCCGATGCATGTCGGACATGACGATCAGTTTCATACCGGGCTTCATGGCCAGCTGCAAAATACTTTCCAGTTTGGGAAGATTTTCCATCTCATACCTCCTGCTTCACTCCGAGAACCCTGTCACGACCGTGGCGAAGCCTCGCGATCGCCGCTCATCGTCGAGACCGGACGACTGGCTGACCGTTTTCATCCGCCGCCTTCCTTCGGCAGTACCTGCCGCACTGCGCTTTCCCTGTTGCACCGCCGCCACCGACCTTCTGGAAAGCATTTTCGGCGGACCAGATCACAGGCCCATGGCCCGGAAAGATGATCCGAACGCGGAGCGTTTCCGCCAGCGCTGAAAAGGTTCTCTGGGACTGCCCCTCATCCCAGCAGAACCGGTTCACGTACCCCCGGCCGTCCTGCCGACCCAGAATCAGGTCCCCGGTGATGAGTTCCCCTGAGGCCTCGTTGTAAAAGACAACCGAGTCCTCCGTGTGGCCCGGCGCAGCGATCACCTCCCAACCACCGAAGCCGATCCGCGAGCGGGGAAGACGATTCCCTTCGAGATACCTGATCCGCCCCCAATAAGAGACCCGTTGGCAATCACAAAAGAAAGGCAGGGGCACACCGGCCGGACCGTCAAAGGCAAGATCGGACCATTTCCGGATGCCGAAGAAGCCGCCGGCGATAAGCGTGGGAAAGAGGCCGGTGACCCAGTTCCGCATGGGAGAGAGCGGCCGATGTGCCTTCAGATAGGCCTTCACGAGGGGATGGAACAGGACCACCGTCTTTGGAGAGCATTTCGAGAGCAGCGCTGCAATCCCGCCAATATGGTCGATGTGAAAATGGGTGGCGGCGATGATCCGGATCGCCTGAAGGGAACGCATCAGCGTGTGGACACAGAAATCCTCGACGGCCCGTGCGGCGCCGACGCTTCCCACATCGACAACCATCATGCCGTCATTCTCGTCTACGATCAGGTACGTCTGGGCAATGCCACTGCCCGGGATTGGATGAACCATGTTGCCCTCCGTTGTACCGGTATTGCCTTATGGACTGGCTTCAGACTCACAAAAGGCTCTTCCACGACCACCCGGTTTTGCTTGCCCCTCTCAGCCTGGATTCCCGCTTTCGCTGGGAATGACAGGATGAGTGGTTTACGAGGAACAGTCGGCTCCAGTATCGCTGGGAGGAGTAACCGGGAATTCGACGGGTGCGCACTGGCACCAGAGGCGTTCGAACTCGGCGGTAAAGGACTGAAGCAAGGCTTTGTTGTTCGTGAAGATGGCGGCCTCGTAGTTCCGGAACTCTGATTCGTTCGTGAAGTTGTAGCTGCCGGTGACAAGAATCTTGCAGTCGATGAGCATGAGCTTGTGGTGCATGTTGCCGCCCTTGACTGTAATGAAACGGACCTCGATCCCCTCACCGGCGAGCCACTCATCGATGGAGTAGGCCTTACGGGCGTTGTCTCCGTCCAAGATAATCCGGATCTTGACCCCACGCTTCAGTGCCGCCGACAGGGCCTGGCCGAGGTATTTCGAGGAAAAGGCGTAGACGGCTACGACAATCTCTTTCTTCGCTGCCTTGATCAGTCTGGCCAGTTCCTTTGATGTCCCGCCCTTGGGCGAGAAGATAACCCGCGTCGCTGCTCTCCTCGTTGTAAGAATCTCGCCTGCTGCACTCTTTGGTGAAAGGATAACTCTTGATTCTGGGGTGCTGGCCATTCCTCATTCCCCCTTCCTGATTCGCCACTCTATGCAATGGAGGTTATGCTGGTGGCACTCTTTGGGTTTGGGCCCCCCCTTACCCCCCCAAACCACCCCCTAGGAAAAGTGGTGAGCCCGCCACACCCGGAATGCGATGTGGCGGCGGAGTGAGGGGCGGCGTGCCGGACGGTGAGGAAAGAGTTTTGAGGAGATGGTTCGGCACGCCCCTGGGGTTTACTTCTTCTTCTTTCCCTTGGCCTTGGCCGCCACCTTGGCCTTCGGGGCCGGCTTGGGCAGGTGGACCTTGACCTTGTCTTTCTCCTGCTCCCTTTTGCGCAGCACCATTCCCTTCTTCCAGGACTGCGAAACCTTGAATCCCAGCCGGTAACCGGCCGGGATGGTGATCGGCTGCTGGGTTTTGGGGTTGATCCCCTGCCGCTCCTTGGTCTGCTTGACGGTGAAGGTCCCGAAGCTGGCCAGCCGGAGGGTCCCGGACTGCTCCAGGACGGTGAGAATCCCCTCCAGGACGGCGTTCACCACCTTTTTCGCGTTCTCCTTGGTCAGCTCCGTGATTCCTGCCACGGTGCCGACCAGGTCATTCCTTCCGACTCTGCTTGTCTTTGCCATGATTGGTTCCTCCTTTTTGAAATAACCGGCCGTTCTATGGATCGGGCCGGGACAGGTGGCCTGACGCCACCTTATAAAAACCCGCCTCAGGACCTCCTGAGAAGAGCAACGGCAACTTGGTAGATCGCGTAGCCTATGGAGCCGATGAGCACGGCGCCGAAGATCCAGCCCGTCTTCTGGAAGAAGGCAGAAATGAACCGGGCGGCCCACTTCGACGGGGTGACATAGGCCTCCAGGGCGGCTATACGGCCCTGGAAATCTCTGATTCGCCGGGCGTGCTCCCGGCAGGCAAGGTCCTCGACGATGACGGTGATCCGTCGGACCTGGGCCAGGAGGTCGGCCATGACCTGGTGGTCGGCCTGGAGACTGGCCTCATAAGCTTGCTTGAGCAGACAGATCGTCTTGTCCAAGGCGGCATAGCGGTGGTTGAGCTCCTCGGTCTGGGAGGATAGCTTTCCGATGCTCTCCAGGAGGAGTTCCGTGTAACGATCGACGCCATGATCCGGGTTGCGGTCAGGGCCGCTTTCGGTTTTGTCCGCCATGGTTTAATCACCTCCTTCTTCAGTGCGGCCTGCGCCAGGGGCTTTAGCTCCCGGGGCGGCAACGATCAGGAAAGATACCTCTCCAGAAACGCGATCCATCGACACTCAGTACAAAAATCGAGGGTCCGGTAGGCGGGGTTGAGCCGATCACCCGGGAAATAGATCGACAGACCACCGGTTCCCCGGACCTCAGGGCCGATCTTCCCCTGGCTGAGAATCAGGCGACCTTTTCCGGGCTTGAGCGCGGCGATCAGGGCCTCCACCTTGGCCTGGAGACCGGTGCCAGCCTTTTTGCGGAGGTTCTTGGCGAAACAGAGGAGATCGATGTAGTTGTCGTCGTAGAAACAGGGGCTCAAGCGGCGGACTTTCGCGATGAGATCAGAGGCGGGCGACACAGAGGTGATGAGGTCCCCCGAGAGAGCATCGATTTTAGCCGCCACGTCGCCGATCATGGCAACATCTAGGGCGGACTGGGTGACCATCTCGCCCTTTCCCTTGTAGGAGGCAAGGTAGCTTTTGACGATCCACCGGGCGAAGGTGGGGGCATCCTGCCGGGGTCGGCTGGTGAGGCGGGTCAGGATCTCAGCGTAGGGCCAGCCGTCGAAAGGCTCCTCGATCTCCGAGCCGACAATAACGCTCACCGAATCACGGAGCTGGTATGCCACTTCGACCATGTTCATGAGGCAGGCGTCCATGCCCAGGAGGTCGATCTTCCGGCCGAGGAGCGTGCAGATCCCGGCCAGGACTACCCGGAGCTCCCGGTTGTCCAGGGCGTCGCCGCCGGAGGTGTCGTCATAGCAGATGCTGCGGTGTGCCTGGGGGAAGGCGTGATGGAAAAGTTGCCGGTGCGGCCTCCTGCCGGCGGGTCCGGCAGCCCGGCTCTTGGCATCCTCCCACCAGCCGCTGCCATGGTTCCAGAGGATCAAGGCGTAACGGTCCGCCGGATAGTTTTCCAGCGCCCATTGGCAGAAGCTGTAAAGGATTTGAGGATCGCCGGTGTTGGTCTCGCTGAAGGTCTCGATGCAGTCTTTCTGGAACCCGCCGCCTGGGGTGATCCTGAAGCGCCGGGTCTTCTGGTCCTCGATCCGGTCGAGTTGGACCAGAATGTGGACGTCTTTTGTGGATCCGGCCTTGGCCATCTCGGCGATGTCCCGGAGGGCCGCCCCGTCTAGGTTGTTGTCACCGGCCATGTAGACCAGGAAGGTCCATTTGGCTTGGCCGCTGTTGCTCTGTGCTTTTCCCATCACTGCGCCCCTTTCTCCATTTTCGGTTACTGGTTGATTTACGGGTGATTGCGTTAGGGGCTATGGTAAAAGCTATGATCTGAAAAAGGCAAAGACAGGAGGCACACGCTGGCACAGCCAGGCAAAGTATTTCATGGAGGATCAGAGAAAGGACTTGAGCTGTGGTCATCAGAGAGCAAGCGGTGATGCAAAGGGGCCTGTTTGCATCATTCTTTGCATCATGAAGCAATGATTGATGCAATATGCCCAAAGGGTGCCGCTGGTTGACGCCTGACCAAGATAAAACCATTGACAGAGAAATGAACGAAAACGTCAATTGCCTATCAATTATCAAGTAATTGACAGGGTAATCGACGGGCGGTCCGTGATTGCAGGCGTCACCGGAACCTTCACGGCTCCGTCTCATTTTCCAGCGATGCTGCAAACCTCCGGATCTCCTCGGCTGATACGCGTAGGCAACCCCTGATCCGGATGGTCTGAAGATGCCCCTCATCCAAGAGACGGTAGAGGGTCCGTCTCGAGATTGAAAAATAGACAGCCACCTCATCCAGCCGGTAATAGTGTTTCTGGACCGGCAAGGCTTCTCGCCCGGACTTCAGATCGCGCTGGTCCCGATTCGTCATCATCCCCATGATCACTTTTTCGCCGCGCATTTCCGGCGGACAGATCCCCGGCACGGGGGTTTACCCGTCCCGCGCTGGTCGGGGTGCTGGGACCCCCTGTTTCGGCATGAATTTTTACCTTGCCCCCCCTGTTTCGCCACGTTTTGGAGAGGGGCCGAAACCCCGCTTTCGGGGCCCGCCACTCCCTGGCTGAACAGGTCCGCTTGAGCGGCTTTCCCGGCCATGGCGGGTAGCGCCTTTTCCCTGCCTTCAGCGCCAGGCGGTAACCGCTTCCTGGCGTGCAGGCCGAGCCACCGTCGAAGCTGGGCCTGCTCCTCTTCATTGGGGTCAAGGCCCGTCAGCCCCTTTCTCGCGGTGCGGATGTCGGTGAGCATCTCCAGGGTAAAATACCCCTCGGCCTTGATCCGGGCGATTTTCCTCTGGGTACTGATCCAGGTCAGGTTGCCGTGGGTCCGGGAGCGGCAGATCTCCTCGTCGCTATACCAGATCCCCTTGAGGCTGTTTTTGTCCAGCGGACACAAGGGGGCAAGGCAGTTCTCAAAGAGGCCGCAGGCGAGCTCTATCATCGCATCCTCCCTTCGATTGGGAAAAGCTCCGGGGAGGCACCGGACAGCATGCCTTCATTCCTCCCCTGATGGTTGAACCGCCGGTAGCTCTCCCAGTCAAAAAAGAGAATCCGGGATTCGCCCTCGAAGAGCCGATCGATGATCCGCTCGCCCAGAAGTTTCTCCAGAGTCTTCAGGTTCCGGACGTTACTGGTCAGGATCACGGGCAGCATCGCCTCATAGCGCAGGTCGAGGACCTCGTAGAGGATCATCCGCTCCGTGTCCGTACCGAACTGCACGCCCACTTCGTCGATGACCAGCAGGTCGAGCGCCCCCATCCGCCGGAGGATCTCGCCCTGGGTCACCTCAGCATCGCGGTTGAAAGTCTCCTTGATCTCCCGGAGAAGGCGAGGCGTCTTGGTGAAGAGCGCCGACCAGCCCGCCTGGATGATCCGGTTGATGATCGCGGCGCAGAGATGCCCCTTGCCGGTGCCCGTGTTCCCCACAAAGAGAAGCCAGGTGCCCGCGTCCCGGTGCCGGGAAAAATCATCGGCGAACGTTTTCGCGTAGGTGAGGATCTTTGCCTGCCTCTCTTGGTGTTCGCCATAGAGGCAGAAATTCTCGAAGGTCTTCCCGACGAAGCGGCGCTTGAGCATGCTGTCCTCCAGCAGGCGGCCGAGGCGATCCCTTTCGCCGGCCGCGGCCCGTTCCTCGATCTCGGCGATCACGCGATTCCTCTCGCAGCTCTCGCAAGGGAGCTCCGCCCAGTGGGGCGACTTCCCCGTCGCTGCAAGATAGGCGGGATGGTCCATGAAGACGACGCGAAGGAGCTTCCCGCAGTCGGGGCATAGCTTCTCCTGCTCCTGGGGGCAATCCTCAGCGGATGACGAGCTCCGGCGGGAAATCAGAAAAGGGCGGCGGCTCCTCTTCAGAATCTCGCTGATCCCTTCGGGGCGGGTCGGGGTATGGTCTTCCATGGGCGCTCTCCTTTCTCTCCTCCCGGGCCAGCCAGCCCTGGATGAAGCGCTTGTAGTCCTTGGGTCTGCGTTTGGGATTGGCCATGAGCCAGGCGGTCATCCGGAGGATCTGGGCCGGAATGTCCTGCTCGTGATAGGCGGCGGCAAGGGCGTTCCAGAAGGCAAGGTCACCGCTGAGCCGGTCAAAGAAAGGGTGGTCATCCGGGACGGGTGACGGGCCGGCAAGCGGGACGGCGGGTTCCTGGTCTGCATAGCGGCTACCGAACTCTTTTTTTTCTTTACCTTTCTTTAACCTGTTCTTTCTGCCATCGTATCTTTTCGACATTGAAGAAGAATCAGCGCAAGTCATCTGTCGTTTCGACAGTTCGCCATCTGTCGTTTCAACAGACGGGCCTCTGTCGTTTTGACAACCGGCCCTTGAATCGACCGGCATCCCGTCTGTCATTTCGACAGATGCATCGGTTGTTTTGACAGGTTCGTCTGTCGAATCGACAGACCGGCGGACGGTCCTTTTGAGCATTTCGGTGTAGCCCGGATCGTCGCGCAACGGCACCCTGACCTCCCAGCAATGGTAGAGTTTGTTCAGCCGGTATCGCCCTGGACAGTCGGGGTCCCTTTCAAAGATCCCCTTCTCGACCAGCCAGATAATGGCCCGGTGGGCGTTCGACCAGTCCAGATCGGCAAGGCCGGCGAAGTCCTTTGTGGTCAGGGACGTGAAGGACCGCGGACCGCACCCGAAGGAGAACCGCATCTGCACGTCGATGAGCCGCCTCGCCCGCTTGGGGATGTCGGCACACATGAGCGCCTCCAGAAGCTCGTTAAAGATCGTCGTGAAGCCGTCTTCCCGTCTTGGATGACCGGTCCTTTTCATGCCGTCCTTCATGATCCATGGCCGAGCGTTTATCGATTCCGCCATAGCCCCGCTTAGGGGATTCGAGGATCTTATGTTTTCCCTTCTACCTTTCCGTCTTCTGAAACGCCGCTATGGTGCCGATCTCCTCGATCCTTGCTGACCCGTTTCCCGTCACCTTCTGACGCCTTCCTGGGAAATGTGGCGACCATCGTCATCCGCCCCCGGTGGATCCGGCCGATGCAGAGCACCCTCGGTGGCGCAGGCTTCCCGGCACGATGCGCCGATGCAGCGACCGGCCGGCTCGCGAGCATCCTGAACAGGACGGGGAATTGCTTTTTGAAAAATGTGAAGCTCCTCGCCCAAAGGGCGGGGCTTCCCGGTAAGGAAAAGGTCTGTTTATTGCACCCCTTATCCCCGCCTGCATGGCAGGGATTGCGGGTGGCGCTCCCGGTCATGATGGAAACACTCACCCTCTCCGCTCTGATCTTTTGCAGCACTGACGGCAGTTCTTTCATTTTTGTCCTCCTTTCACCACCGGACGACCCCCGACCGGATTTATCGGGCCGATGAAAACCTCTCTATCCGGTATATGTGGCGGCAAGGTGCGATTCGGCCGAAATAATTTTATTCATCTTTTATTTCTTAAACTTGCGAAGATGGTACCCCAAGGCTTGGAGGGCCTTTTCGCGCCGAAGGTCGAGGGGTCTCCCCCTCCCCGACCGGGCGACCCTTGTCAGGGGTTTACCCTTGGCCAGGGCCTCCTCGATGAGTCGCTTCTCTTCCCAGGTGATCACCCGCCGCCTGGCCAGAAGGTCGAGGAGCTCACGGCTGCTGGATACGCCCAGGACATCCAGGAGTTTCATGGTCTCGGCCAAGTCTTCGTCGGGCGGCCCGGCGATCGCATCGTCCGGGATTTGCTCGGGTGGGAGCCATGCGCTTGCGTGGAGGCGATCCTCCTTGTCCCGATCCATGAGGGCCCGGAGGCGGTTCCGCAGCTCGCCCTTGACCTTCCCGGCCACCCGCTCGGCAGTGATCGGCTTCTCCTTGAGGATGGCCAGAAGTGTCAGGCAGATCTCCTGTGAGAGATCGTCGCCGCTGCGGGGAGGTTTGCGCCGCCCGCACCACCGACGGTATATATCGCCGATTGCCGGCGTGAAGATGGCGATGAAGACGGTGCCAAGCCGATCGTTGTCGCCGCCCTGTCGGTAATACTGGATGAGCCGCCAGAGAATCCGGTCCTTCAGACGGTAGCCTCGCTTTGTGTCGTGCAGCAGGGCGATGACGGCCTTCCAGTCGGGAAAAGGGACAAGGTAGGAGCAGTCGGCTTTGAGCCGGTTGAAAAGCCTTCCCAATTCGGGTGAATCCAGCTCCTTGCGGATGCCGGCGATCGAGAATTCGCCCATGCTCCGATGGCGGCAGGGGCTTCAAGAGGCTTAAACACGGAATCCGACACAGACGCTTGGAAATCGGATCTATGGAACCATTTGGTGCTTTTGATCGTGAAACAAGAGACAGACTTCCAGGGACGGGGCACTCGACGCTGCCGAGCGACCAAGACCCGCCTGGAGATGAAACGGACAAGCCCATGCCGGACTGTATCAATGCGGCTACCGTGACTTGGGGATGGGAATCGCTACACGCAGCGGAAGCTCGTCGCGCCCGGCGCGGGAAACCCCGTCCGGTCCCGGTATGGCCGAATCAAGTCATTGACCCAGGAAATGGGGAGGGAGCGAAAGGGGTGCTGGAGTGGTACAGAGACAAAACGGATCATTCACGGGGATGTTCAGGTCAGAGGGGAATCTGGGGCGGGGCATCTCGGTGCAACGGGCATCACCTCCTTTCCGGTCGATCAAAAAAACAAAGCCGCACAAGGCGGCCTGCACAGTTGACGTTGAAATGTCGCTTTCGGTGCTTCTTCAGTTCAGAACGTGGATTGTTGTCGGTGAATCAAAATTGCCGTTTGAAATATCACGATTTAGCTGCACTTTCAAAGGAAATCAGAAAAATGCCCAGGGTGGGATGGCTGCGGAGCGTACGGCTGCACTGCGCCGGCGCGAAAACAGCCTTTTCCGCCGGGAGTATCAGGCGCGGAAGATAATGTTTTCACTTTGGAATAAAAATATTTTCCGGGGAATGGGGATCGGTCACCACATATGACAAGTAGAGGGAGCTTTTTCGGAAGGAATTTTCTGAACGAGCCGATCTGCAAAAGGATGGATCGGCTATAGCCGGTCGGAGGAGCGATCCATGCAATTCGAACTGGAGACGAAGGACATCGAGGCCATTGCCAGCCGGGTGATTGAAAGACTCCTGCCCGTGATCCGGGAGCTCCAGCAGCCGGACCGGCTGATGGACATCGAGGAGACCGCGTCTCTCCTCGGCAAGAGCAAGGGCCAGCTCTACCAGTGGGTCAACCTGGCCAGCCACGGGCTTTCGGACTTTCCCTTCCGGAAGGCCGGGCGGTCGCTTCGCTTCTCGGAAAAGGCGATCCGGGAATGGATTCAGAAAAAATCTTTGCGCCGTTAGAATTCCGTTAGAAGGGCGTTTTATGTCTTTGTAATAATGTTAATTTTACCACGCTCT
Organism: Deltaproteobacteria bacterium; assembly: GCA_021817825.1. Classification (GTDB taxonomy): domain Bacteria; phylum Desulfobacterota; class Syntrophia; order Syntrophales; family UBA5619; genus JAKAFS01. The sequence goes on from JAKAFS010000025.1 coordinate 15,906, forward strand.
TTAGGTTCGCAAACCAACGGTCGCCCCTAAATTTGCATGACTTTGCCTGCGATTGGCTCTATAATCCATCCACGGATGGACCTGCATCAATCGACGATCTGCAAGGTCAAGTCTAAGGAAGGAAAGGGGGTGATCACACAGTACGAGGACGCCGATGGAAGGGTTTTCATCGTTCCTGATGACCGAGGCCGACGCCGAGGTGCAGGAAACGAAAGGCATCGGAGGTCGGTGAAATGACAGGCAGCATCCAGAAGAAGGGCAAGACCTACTATGCCGTGATCCCTATCAACGGAAGGAGGAAATGGTTCAAAGGGGGCACGAAAAAAGACGCAGAGCGGGTTCTTGGCGAGAAGTTGGCAGAGGTGAGCCAGGGGAACTACAGGGAGATACCGAAGATGACATTCAAGGCGTTCGCGAAATTGTGGTTGAAAACACATGCGGAGATCAACGTGAAGCCCTCCACCCTGGCCGGTTATGAACACATCATCGAGAGGAATTTGATGCCCCGGTTCGAGCATCTCCAGATGGCGGACGTCACGACGGGCGGTTTACAGGTATACGTGGCGGATCGCAGAAAGGCCGTCTCCGGGAAGAGCGCCCTCAACGAGGTCGTGATTCTCAAGCAGATGTTCAAGCACGCCCACAAGTGGGGATACACCCGGTCCAACCCGGGCGAGTACCTGGAACGGCCGAAGGTGATCAAGCCGGAAATCGAAATCCTGGATCCGAAAGAAGTGAAGTTGATGTTGGAAAATGCAAGCGAGTTGTACCGGACGGCCTTTCTCACCGCCGTCCTGACGGGCGTCCGGGCCGGCGAGCTCTGGGCGCTGCAATGGGGCGATCTGGACTGGAACGGGAAACGCCTGTTCATCCGGCGCTCCGTCTGGAAAGGCAGCTTCCAGACGCCGAAATCACAAAAGTCAGTCCGGAAGATCGACCTGCCGGACAGCCTGATTCCGGAATTGCGGAAGTGGAAGCTCCGCTGCCCCTTGAGCGAGCGGGACTTGATGTTCCCGAGCGCCGAGGGAAATGTCACGGATCATGACAACGCCAGGAACCGCCATTTCGATGCGGCACTGCGGAGGGCAAAACTCAGGCACGTTTCTTTTCACAGCCTGCGACACACGAACGCCTCCCTGCGGATCCGGGCGGAGCAGAACATCAAGTACATCTCCACCCAGCTGGGTCATGCCTCCGTGAAGATCACCCTGGATACCTACGGTCACCTGTTCGACGATCAGGACTTCAATCGTCTGCAGGTGGGTCTCCTGGAAACCACGTTCAACGCTCCCGTTAGAAATCCGTTAGAAGAACAGGCGGCGGAGGCGGGAGGAGAAAACAATTTTGAACGCGCCGCGGAAGAAATTTCGGCGGCCAACCGCCCGATCGGGATAAATGCACCGACGGGCACCCTCCGAAGAGAGGATGCGGACAGGGTTTTTGTCGCGTCCGTTAGAAATCCGTTAGAAAAATCCCCCCAAAATGCAAAAAAGGGATCAGCCGCTTTGGCTAACCCCTTGTAATTCTTTGGTAGCGGGGAGAGGATTCGAACCTCTGACCTTTGGGTTATGAGCCCAACGAGCTACCGGACTGCTCCACCCCGCGTCATGTTGAAGAGGACTTTTAAATCACGGGCAGAGAAAAGTCAAGGTCTATTTCCCTTTTTCTCCCCCTGGACGCTGAATATCTCGTGAGGTCGGGCAAAGCCCCGGATCGTCAGCCCCTCCACCTTCTCCATCGCGATGGCGTCCTTCACCCATTGCGCCGTTTCATCGCAGATCAGGATTTCTTCTTCCCTGGCCAGCTTTTCCAGGCGGGAGGCTAGGTTGACGGTGGCGCCGAGGGCGCTGTACTCCTTCTTTCGCGGTGAACCGAGTATTCCGCACACGACCTCTCCGGTGGCAATTCCGAATCCGACGTTGATTCTTTTTTCAGGATCAAGAATTCCCTCATTGGTTCTTACGATCTCGGCCCGCATCGCCAGCGCGGCCTTGACGGCCCGTAAGGCGTCTTCCTTGCCACTCAACGGCGCGCCGAAGATCCCCATGATGCTGTCGCCGATATGCTTGTCCAGGGTGCCGTCAAAGTTGAAAAGCACGTCATCCAAGGGGGTGAAATAGCGTTCATTGAGCAGTTCGGAAAGTTCCACCGGACTCAACCGTTCGGCAAGGGCAGTAAAGCCCCGGATATCGCTGAACAGGATCGTCACCTGCATTTTTTTCGGCAGAACGGACTTTTCGTTCTTCTGGAGTTCGACGAGGACCTGTTCGGGAATAAACTGCTTGAGGCGTTTTTTGATGCTGTACTCCCGGACCTTCGCGATCAGTTCCTCATTCCCGAAAGGCTTGGTGAGAAAACCATCGATGCCGGCGTTGACGGCATCGATGGCGCTGGCCATCGTCGCATAGCCGGTCAGCATGATCCGGGTGATCTCGGCATTCATCCGGCCGATCGCGATCAAGGTCTCCAGGCCATCCATGCCCGGCATGCGGTAATCGGAGATCACGATTTCAATCTCCCGGCCATCGTTCCGGATGTGATTCAACGCCTCTTCTCCGTTTTGGGCCAGGACGATGCGGTAGCCTTCCTTTTCCAGAATTTTTCTCAGGGAACGGCGCACCCCCTCCTCGTCATCCACCACCATGAGTCCGCTCATATTTCTCTCCTTTTGCAGGGAACCTCTACGGTCACCGTCGTCCCTCTGCCTGCTTCGCTTTCTACGAGGATCCGTCCGCCATGGCGCCGGATGATTTCATGGGAAATATAGAGGCCCAAACCGGTCCCACTGCCCACCGGTTTGGTCGTGAAAAAGGGTTTGAAGATGTCTTTTCGCAATGCCGGAGGGATTCCCTGCCCCGTGTCTCGGCAGAGAATGACCACGGTTTCTTTTTCGCGGAGATAGCGGGTTTCCAGAAAGATCTGTCCCTTTCCCTCAGGAAGCGCCTCCAGGGCGTTACCGAGGATATTGATCCACACCTGGCCCAGATTGGCGAAATTGCCTTCCACGGTCGGCAGTGTTTCGTCGTAGTTCTTTTCAATGGCTACAGGCAAGTGCTTGGTCCGGTTCTGAAGGATCCGCAGGGCATCATCGAGGGATCTGTTGATATCTACCGGTTCCACATAGGTCTGGGTCTGGCGGGAGAGGTCAAGCAGGCTCCGGATGATGGTCGCCGCCCGCCGCAACTCGCGCAGAGAAAAAAGCAAGTCCTCAAGCAGCTCCCGTTGCTGGTCCCCTGCCGGAGACGAGGTTTCGATGGTTTGGGCACTGCTTTCGACCAGACTCATGGCAGCACTGATCGGGTTGTTCAATTCATGGGCCGTACCGGCCACAAGTTGACCGATCGCGGCCAGGCTTTCCGAACGGATGAGCAGTTCCTGGGTACGCTCCTTCTCGCGGAGTGCCTCACGCAAAGCGGCGGTCCGCGTTGTCACCTTCGTTTCCAGGTCGCGATTGAGGGCGGCCAGCGCCTCGTAGCTCTTCGCATTCTCGATGGCCGTGGTCGCCTGATTGGCGATGGTGGTGAGAAGTTCGAGATCCTCATCAACAAACAGCTGTCCGGATTTCTTCTGGCCCAGGGCAATGATCCCCGCCATTCCCTCCGGCGACCGGAGCGGAATGACCAGGACCACCCCCAGGCGGTCCCAAAGCCGGGCCAGTCCCTTCTGCGTCTCATCAGGACTCCGGGCATCATTGGAGGCCGCTCTGCTTATCGGCCCTTCTCTTTTCTCAAAAGTGCGAATCCAGAAGGTTTCATCGGACGTCAGCGTGCCGATTCCGCCCGCCTCCTCACTGCCATAAAGGCGAAACCCCTCGGCTTCCGTCAGAACAAGGAGCACCCTTTCCACTTGCAGGGCATCGGCAATCTCGTCAATGAGCAGCGTTCTGATCTGCGGGAGACTCAGCAGATTGGCCAATCTCCCACTGATTTCCCGGAGAAGATGCCGGTAATCGTACCGTTCCCGAAAGAAAAGGCGGTCGATGAGCCTCTGCACCGATTCTCGCAGGGGATTGAACAAAAGGACGATCACTGCTGCCAAAGCCAGGGAGAGCACCAAAGAAGGGGTCCCCGTCGTCATAAAGAGAGAGTGAAAGACAAAGATGATCAGGATGTACAAGGCGGTCAGGATTCCCGTCAGCAGGATATAAACCGTTCCGCGGCGGATCAGGGCGCCCCAATCGAGCAAGTCGTATTTAAGGACTCCGAAGGCAAGAAAGATGGCAGGGATAAAACTGAAATTCCCCAGCGGATAGAGGGGAACACCGCTGACGGGAAGGATCGTGAAGGCGAGCAGCAGGGTGGACCCCCCGAGACCGCCGAAGATATACTTGATCCGGTTTCTGTGCTGATTGTCATCGGTACGTCTCATCGCGGCATACAGTACGACGAGACAGTAAAGGACGGTAAAGGCGACAACGGCCGAAAAGAGATGAAACCATACGCCGGCACGGGCGATTCGTCCGAAAGGATAGTGATACAGGCCGTTGAAGTAAAGGTGCGTGGGAACGACTGCTGCAAAGGCAAGACTGAAGAGCCAGGCGGTTATTTCCAGCCACCGCCGGCCGTTAATGCCCAAAAAAACGTGTACGAATCGAATGTAGATGGGAAGGCTGAAAACGAAGAAGAAATGGATAATCCTATCGACGCGCAACGCCGAAGATTCGTCCTCTATGACGGAAATGAGGGCCATGTCCGCATTGAACAGGGCGCCCAGCAGACAGATGGCGGCAAACAGCACATGGGTCCTGCTCCTTGCCCCTCTGAGCAGCGAGATCAGTGCCAGACAGAGAAGAACCACGAACCCGAGAAGGGGAGGTATGATGTAACTCGGAGTGACCTGAAGACCGTTCGGAACCATCTTTCACTCCCCAAAAGGGTGTGAGCATTCCGTAAAAGTCTAGTTTTCCGTCACGGCAGGCCAAGGAGCGCGTTCCTTCGGCCCTAAGAAGCCGGCAGATGAAAAAATTCAGCCCCTGCGCGAAAGGGAGGTCCGGGCGTCCCGGAGCCGATGCCGTGTCCCCTCCCCCTTCTGTGCGGGAGAGAGGAGTACTTTTTCCGGTTTTTCCCAGTCAGCGGCCGTTTCTAGAAGACGAAAACCGCAACGGCAATGACGGTCGTGAAACCGTGGGACTGAACGATACTGGACTGGGTGATATTCCGGGTGCTGACGATTTTCCCGCTGATCTTGAAAATCTCCTTTTTCTCATCCCAGCTCTCGTCGATATCAAAATCGATACCCAGCGTCGAGGCCAGCATGGCGGCGGCCAGATCTTCGGCATAATCCCCCGCCTGGCGTTGGGTCTGTCCGAAGGAGTGGTGTTCGCTGATGTATCCATAGGTACGCTTATCGGCCGGGACGGCGCAGCCCACGGAGGCCGCCAACAGCCGCCGGGGTTCGTTGCTGCAACAGCGGCTCAAAACGCAATAGGTGATGGCGCCGGCATTAAGCTCTTTGAGTCCCCGCGCCCGAGAGATCACCTGGCAGCCGGGCGGCATGATGCTCGATACCTGGACGAGGTTGCACTTTTCGATGCCCGCATCCCGAAGCGCCAGTTCGAAGGAGTGGAGCTCCTCCCTGTGATTTCCCAACCCTTTCGTGAAAAACATTTTCTTGGGAACATATACACTCAATGTCTTTTTCTCCTTCCACCGGCAACGAACCGGACCGGTTACACGTTATTTTCACGCCTTGGCGACGTAAATCGTTTGCTTACTGGATCAATCTATCGGATACGTTCGCCGCCAGGCCGCCCGGCAGACGATCGGGCAGCACGACGACCACAGAAAAATCACCTAAAAATGTGAGGGCGCTTCTAACATAAACGAGGAACATTGTCCAACTTTATTGAACGCAATCATTCGGGAGGCGGTTGGGTCTTGCCGACCGCTTCGATGTAGGGGGAACTTTCATTGTTCTTCATTTCTCTCCGGAGCTCACGAATCGTCTTGTTCATGCGGTTGATGGTCCGCGTCAACCGGAACCGTTCCACGATTCCCATAAATCCCGTGAAGATGACCCCGGCCAGAAAGGCAATGAAGATCAGCATGTAGGTGGGAAGTTCGCGCTTGAAGAAATCATAATATTTAAGCTCCACAGGCGCTGTATTCTCCAGCGAAAAGGTGATGATGAACATCACGATCAACGCCAGGACAACGGTATAGATCACTTTCATCCGCAAGCCTCCCGCTGCAATGTTTCAAAATAGGGTCTGAGTTGCCCGGCGGTGCCGGCGACGTCTTCGGGGATGACCCGAACCCCGCCGATCACGCTGATGAAATTGGTATCGCCTCCCCAGCGGGGAACCACATGCAGGTGCAAGTGATCCGCTATCCCCGCTCCGGCAGTCTTTCCCAGATTCATTCCGATGTTGAATCCTTCTGGATGCATAGACTCCGTCAGCACGCGCACCGAAAGATCGAGAAGCTGGAAAATCTCGGATCTTTCCTCTGGGGCAAGTTCGGTTACGCTGCCGAGATGACGGTGGGGAACGATCATCAGATGTCCGCTCGTGTAGGGATAGAGGTTCATCATGACAAAACAGCGCGCTCCCTCGCTGACGACCAATTCTTCCGTCCGCTGCGAATCCCGGCAGAGCACGCAGCCGGCGACCTTTTCGCTCCGGATATAATCGCTCCGCCAGGGTGCAAAAATCGTATCCATCCATCCATTCCGTAAAATCGGTACCTGTGCGTCCTCCCGCGCGTTTCCCCGTCATCGGTTTGCCGATCCGGGAGCGGTCGATATCGTTTACCGGGGGAACGCGGGAATTGCCGCCATGCATTTACAGTTTGTGAATTATAGCGATCTGCTGCAAAAAGACAAGGTTTTTTAGGAATAGCGCCGCATGCCTTTGTTTCGGTTTGACTTTCCTTCCCGGTGCAGTTAGGATGGGCACAAAAAAGCGGGCAAGGAAACAGATAGGATCATGCTGGATAGTGCACTGGATAAACTGGCCGAAACCATTCTCGGACTCGATGAAGCCTCACTCACTTCCCTGTGGGATCAATACAAAAACCGCATGGAACATTTCGAACCTACGAAGGAATGGGAAAAAGCCGTCATCATTTTTTTCATCATCAATGCGGTGCGGGCTAAAAACCATATCTTCAACGAACAGATTGTCCGAAAACGGGAAATCGGGCACCCCCCGAAGCCAGCCAGGAAGAAACCCGATTTGCGATTGGTAAAATAAGCTATTTGTTTGTAATAACATTGTTTTCATGAGTATTCCCCGCGCCCGGCATGCCATTGGGCGACAGCGTTGCCGGGCAGGACGCTTCTCAGGAAAACGACCGCTGGTTTTTGAGGCGTCATCTATGCAATCCTTTTCACCCCTTCAGCAACAAATCCTTCTCAAAGCCGGCATAGCGCTGTCGACCCTAACGGAATCGCAAGTGATTCAACTTGCGAACCATGATTCACAGGTGGAAAGCCTTACCGACGATCAGTTGGTGGAGTTCCTGAAGATCGCCAACGCGACCTATCGCGGCGGGGCGCCCATCATTCCCGATGATGAGTATGACTTCAGGTACCTGAACGAACTTCGCACCCGTCACCCACGCCACCCGTACTTATCGTCCGTTGAGCCTGAATCCTCGTTCGAAGGGAAAACCGTTGAACTGCCAGTCCCGATGCTGTCTACCGAAAAAACCTATTCCAAAGCAGACTTGCAAAAATGGCTCAGGGGAATCGAGAAAGAGGCCGCGAACGTGGGGATGGAGAGCGAACAGATCAGACTTCGGATCACGCCGAAGCTGGATGGTTATGCCGCCTACGATGACGGGCAATACCTTTACACGCGCGGTGATGGCCATCGAGGAACCGATATCACCCGGGTCTTCGATAGAGGCCTATCCGTGGCCGGCAATGGCAAACGAGGTCAGGGCGCCGGGGAAATTGTAATCCTGAAGTCCTTCTTTGTGCGCCATCTGGCGGAAAAGTTCGAAAACACGAGAAATTTTCAAGCAAGCATCATTCGTGAAAAGAACCTGGACCCCTTAACCGAAAAGGCCATTGCCGAAAAGGCCGCCGTTTTCTATCCCTTCGCCGCCTTGCCGGCCTGGAACGGCAGCATCGCTGAGTTTTTGTCCAAATTCGACGAGGTGGCCGGCGAGATCCGGAGTTCCGTGGACTTCGATGTCGACGGCATCGTCATCGAAGTGGTCAATGAAGATATCAAGCGTAATCTGGGGGCCACAAGGCACCACCACCGCTGGCAATTGGCCTATAAAGAAAATCTGGAGAAGGCCATCGTTCAAGTTTTGGACGTTCGTCCCCAGACCTCGCGATCGGGCCGGGTAAATCCCGTTGCCGAATTGGAACCCACCCAATTGAGCGGCGCCTCCATCAGAAACGTGACGGCGCACCACTACAGGATGGTTGAGGAAAACGGGATTGGTCCGGGCGCGGTCATCGAACTGATCAGAAGCGGGCTGGTCATTCCCAAAATTGAAAAAGTGCTCATCAAAGCGGAGCCGAAAATTCCCCAATGTTGCCCCAGTTGCGATACCGAACTCATTTGGCAAAGAGATTATCTCATCTGCCCCAACACCTCCGACTGTCCCGCTCAAATAGAAAACACGCTCGAACATTTTTTTAAGACCATAAAAAATGTCGATGGCTTTGGGTCCCAGACCATCAAAAGGCTGTACGCCGAGGGCATTCGGACCCTTTACGCCATCTACACCTTGGATAAAGACAAACTGCTTCAGATGGGATTTGGCGAGAAGACCGCCCAGAACTTGTTAGATCAACTCCAAAGGAGCAAGACGCAGCCTCTCGAAGACTGGCGTTTCTTGGCGGCCTTCGGGATTTACCACATGGGACTGGGCATGTGTGAAAAGTTGCTCCAGCACTATCGTCTGCAAGAAATCTTCGGTTTGACTGCCGATCAGCTCTTGTCGGTGGAGCGCTTTGCCAAAATCACCGCCAACGCCGTTGCCGAGGGGCTACAGAGGATTGAAGATCGGTTTTGGAATTTATATCATCTTGGATTCAATATTCAAACGACACCCCTCCTCACAGAGGGTTTGAAATCCGAAAACAGTCCCCTCGCCGGAAAATTGATTGTTTTCACCGGAGCCATGACCTCCGGGTCGCGGGAGGACTTGAAAAGCCGGGCCAAGGCCTTGGGAGCCCGCATTGCCGGCTCGGTAACGGGCAAAACGGACTTGCTGGTCGTCGGCAAAAACGTGGGAGCCGTCAAGATGAATGACGCCATAGGGAAAGGCGTCAAAATCATCTCGGAAGAGGACTATTTAGCGCTTATTTCTCAAAACCGGGCCCCGTCGCTCACCGATGCCGATGCGCAATCGGAAGCGCAATTCAGTTTGTTTTAGCGAGAACGCTTTAGAGCTAGGAGAGGTAAAAAACATGAACAAGCGTTACCATGTCCTGATTCAAGGCCGCGTCCAGAGGGTCTACTTCCGGGCCAACACCCAGCGGCAGGCGAATGCTCTCGGGCTCACGGGCTGGGTCCGGAATCTTCCCGACGGCCGCGTGGAAGCCCTCTTCGAGGGCCCCGAGTCCAACGCCGTCGCCATGCGGGACTGGTGCCGGACGGGGACGCCGCCCGCCCGTGTCGACCTGCTGGAAGCCAGGGAAGAATCTCCGACCGGCGAGTTCACCAGCTTCGATATTCTCTACTAGCCCGCCTTCCCCTAACGAAATTTCTTCAGCACCTTCCCGAATCCCTCGATGGCCCCCAGGATGGTGGCATCATCGACGCAATAGGCGATCCGGATATGGCCGGGACCGGCGAAACCGCTTCCCGGGACGGTGAGAATCCGTTCTTCCTGAAGGGCATTGGCAAAGCGGACATCGTCGGCGATCGGCGTCGGAAGAAACAGGTAGAATGCCCCCTGGGGCTTGACGACCCGGTAGCCCACCGAAGCAAGCCCGTCGCAGAGCAGGTCCCGCTTCTTTCGGTACATCTCCACATCCACCTTCGCCCCCTGAAGGCCCGTGATTGCGCGCTGCATGAGCGCCGGGGCGTTCACGAAACCGAGGATCCGGTTGCAGAGCGTAAGGCCATTCATGACCACGTCATGATCGGCGATGGCCGGGTTGACGGCGATGTAACCCAGACGCTCGCCGGGCAGGGAAAGGCTCTTGGAGTACGAGGAGGCGATCAGGCTCTGGGGATAGGCGGAAAGAATGCTCGCCGGCGCCGCCCCGTCATAGACGATCTCGCTGTAGGGCTCGTCGGAGATCAGGTAGATCTCATGCCCCAATGCGCCGCTGCGCTCCGTAAGCAACGCCGCCAGGGCCGCGATGCTCGCCTGATCGTACACCTTTCCGGTGGGATTGTTGGGAGAGTTGATCAGAACGGCCTTCGTCTTGGCCGTAATGGCGCCGCGGATCGCCTCCAGATCGAGGGAAAAATCCTCCCGGGTCGGGACGGCGCGGATCTCGCCGCCGGCATTGTCCGCATAGAAGCGGTACTCGACAAAGAAGGGAGAAGGAACGATCACCTCATCGCCGGGATCCAGGAGGGTCTTGAGGATGACATTGAGCGCCCCGCCGGCGCCGCAGGTCATGATGATCTGCTCGGCCGTCAAGTTCACCTCCGCGCCGGGATTCACGGCAGCCGCGACGGCGGCCCGCGTTTCGGGGTAGCCGGCATTGGGCATGTACATGTGTTTTCCGGGGATGTCGGCGCAAGAGATCTCCCGGAGACGTGCGCAGAATGCCTCGGGAGGGGCCACGTTGGGATTCCCGAGGCTGAAATCGAAGACGGCGGCATCGCCGTACTGTTCCTTGAGGCGGATACCCTCTTCGAACATCCTCCGGATGAATGAGGATTGAGAGATAAAGCCGTTGATCTTCTTTGCGATCGCCATGATGAATCACCCTTTGCAGCATATTTTTGTTGTCCACTCTCACGGGCCCGTTTCTCTGTCAAGGGAAAATGTGCAACCCCTCTTCCTTGCTCGGCAGCCGCCGCGCTGCCCACCGCCCCGCCTCCGGCGCCCATTTATTGATTGATTTTTTTCTCCATTACCTTTATGTTCCACCACTTGCACAAAGGATAGGCGTCTCGTGCGCAATCTTGCGACCCGGAATCGCACCTGTTTCGGCAGGACAAGACTATCGGCTATTCCAGGACATTCACGGGAACGACCTTCTTTTGAACACAGGACAGAAGGAGGAAACCATGGCTCGTCCATCCGCCAGTCTATTTATCGTCGTCGCGGCCCTGTTGATCCTCGGCGGCTGCGTTGCCAAAAGCGATTACCTGCAAAAGACGGCCGAAGCGGATGCCCTTGCCCGACGCCTGGAGGCGGCCGCCGCCGAGAACACCGCGCTCCAAGTGCGGATCGGCCAATTGGCCGCGGAAAAAGAACTGCGGGCGGCCGAATCGAAAGACCTCCAGGAGCGCCTCAAGGTCAAGTCGGAAGAAATGGTCAAGACCGTCCAGCAGATGAAAAACAGGGCCGCCGAACTGGAAGGCGATGCCCAGATGCTCAAGGAAAGCATCGATCTGTTGAAAAAGACCAAGGAAGAGGCGATCAAAACCGTCAGTTCGACCTACGAAGACCTGCTCAAGGAAATGAAGGGGGAGATCGAGCAGGGACAGGTCGCCATCACCGAACTGAAGGGCAAACTGACCGTCGATGTGGTCGACAAGATCCTCTTCGCATCAGGGCAGGCGGAGGTCAAGCCGGAAGGGCTGGAAATCCTCAAGCGGGTGGTGGATATCCTCCGGACGGTCACGGACAAGACGATCCGCATCGAAGGACACACGGACAACGTCCCCATTGCCGGCGCCCTGGCCAAACGCTATCCCACCAACTGGGAACTCTCGGCGGCCCGGGCGGTCAATGTCGCCAGGTACCTGGCCAAAGAAGGTCTCGATCCTTCTCTTTTGTCGGCTGCCGCCTACGGCCAGTACCAACCCGTGGCGGACAACGAGACCCCGGAAGGACGGGCCAAGAACCGGCGCATCGCGATCATCCTGCTGCCCAAAGAGGAAAGTACAACGAACGAAGGAACCATCGATGACCCAAAGGAATAAGCGACCGGTAAGTATCCGGCCCTTCCTCGACAGGGTCGCGGCCGCTCCGGACCGGGGCTCTGTCGAACGGCAGCGCGGAAAGGGATGACATGACGGAACGACCGAACATCCGGGACCTCTCCCTGGAAGAGATCGAGTCCTGCATTGCCACCCTCGGCAAGGAGCGCTACCGGGCCCGGCAGATTCTGAAATGTCTCTACCAGGGCAATGCCACCTCCTTTGCCGAAATGACGACGCTGGCGCGTGAATTCCGTGACCGCTTGGAAGGGCTGTTCCGGATCGCCGAGCCTAGACTGGAACGCTGCCTCACGGCGGCGGACGGGACGAAGAAACTCCTCTTTGCCCTCGAAGACGGGTTGACTGTAGAGAGCGTCCTCATTCCGGGGAAGAACCACTGGACCGCTTGCATCTCCACCCAGGCGGGCTGCGCCATGGGCTGCCGTTTCTGCCTGACGGGCCGCGGCGGTTTCAAGCGCAACCTCCGCCCCTCCGAGATCGTCGGGCAGATGACGATGCTCCGCCGCCACACGCCCGAGGGACCGAACACCAAGAACATCGTCATGATGGGCATGGGAGAGCCGCTGGCGAATTACGACGCCGTCGTCCAGGCGATCCGGCTTCTCACTTCCGACCATGGCCTGGGCCACTCGAACCGGAAAATCACCGTCTCCACCTGCGGGCTCGCTCCGCAGATCGTGCAACTGGGCAAGGAAATCTGCGTCAACCTCGCCATCTCTCTCAACGCCCCCGACGACAAACGGCGCAGCGAGTTGATGCCCATCAACCGCACCTATCCCCTCCCGGAACTGCTGGCCGCCTGCCATTCCTATCCCATGCCGGGCCGGCGGATGCTGACCTTCGAATACATTCTCATGGCCGGGATCAACGACGCGCCCGCCGACGCGGAACAGGTCGCCCGGCTTCTCAAGGGGCTCCACTGCAAACTCAACCTCATCCCTTTCAACGAATTTCCCGGCTCTGCCTTCAGGACCCCAGCCCCGGAGGCCATCAGCGCCTTTCAGCAGGTTCTCCTCGACCGGAACTACACGGCGATCCTGCGGGCCAGCCATGGCCGGGACATCCTGGCGGCCTGCGGCCAGTTGAGCGGCGCGGCCGCCGCAACGGAAAAGCGTTAGGGTTCCCGGATTGACGAGGCCGGAGCGGCATCGGCCATCCTTTGATGGTCCGAAAACGCGCCGGCGAGCAAGGTGAAGACATGACGGCAAGGCTGGCGGCGGACCTGATCGTGATCCTGCACGGCGCCTTTGTCCTCTTCGCGGTTCTGGGGGGCTTGCTGGTCTTGCGGTATCGCTGGTGGGGATGGCTGCACGGCCCCGCCTTTCTTTGGGCGGGTTTCATCGAACTTTCCGGCGGGATCTGTCCCCTCACTCCCCTGGAGAACCGGCTCCGGGCACTGGGTGGAGAGGAAACCTATGGGGGAGGCTTTATCGAGCACACCCTCCTGCCCGTCCTTTACCCCGACGACCTCACCCGGAGTATTCAGATCGCGCTGGGACTCTTTGTCCTGCTGCTGAATGCCGCGCTCTACGGCCTTGCCTGGCATCGGTTCCGGCGGGAGCAGCGGCAGGATTGACTATTTTTTCTTCTTGGCCTCTTCTTCGGCGATCCGGCGCTTCGTCTCGATGATATACTGGTTGGCCTTGTAATCGAGGCCGACATTGGCGTAATCGCGGACGATCCTCTCGAACCGGCGCAGGGCCGCCTGATACTTCTTGTTCGTCAAATAGAACTCGCCGACGTAGAACTCCTGTTCCCCCAGGATCTTTTTGGTCTCCCGGATCATCTTCTCGGCCTGCAGGGCGAACCGACTGTTGGGAAACCGGGCCGCCAACTGCTCGAAGGCCTTGAGGGCCTTGAAGGACTCCGTTTGATCGCGATCGATCGTATCGATCTGATTGTAATGCGCCATCCCGATCTGGTACATGGCGTAGGGGAGATTTTCGTTCGTCGGGTGGAGACTGATGAATTCCGAATAGGAAAGGTCGGCCTCGGGATACTCCTTGGCGGAGAAATAGGCGTCGGCCATCCCCAGCTCCGCCGAGAGGGCGTACTGGCTCAGAGGATATTCCTCCTTGACCCGCTGGAAGAGATCAATGGCCTTTTTGTAGCTTCCGTCCTGGTAATACTCTACCGCCTGCTGGTAAAGGCCGTCGGGAGAGGTTCGCGTCATGTCTGTCTTCTTGGCCCAGGGCCACCAGAGCTGGCAGCCGGAAAGCGTCAGGATCAGAACGAGAAGCGCCAACAGAGTCCGTTTGCTGCGCACGGTTTTCACCTTTCAAGGCCCCTTTCTACAGGGCCTTTTTGAGAAACGTCTCCAGGCGCTCCTTGGGCACGAGACCCACCAGGGTATCGAGCACCTTTCCTCCCTTGAAGAGCAGCACGGTCGGGATGCTCATCACGCCATAGGCCTGAGCCGTTTTCGGATTGTCATCGATGTTCACTTTGGCCACCTTGATCTGGCCTTTGTACTGATCGGCCAGGGCCTCGACGGAAGGACCGATGGCTTTGCAGGGACCGCACCAGGGCGCCCAGAAGTCGACCAGGGCCGGTTTGTCCGCCTTGAGAATCTCGTCGTCAAAATTTCCGTCGCCGACATGCACCACTACTTCTTCCGCCATATGCTTCCCTCCTTACTATATGCTGTGGTCGGAACTATGGCATATTCCGGCAAACGATGTCAAGTCGCCTTTGACAGCTTTCGGGAGATCTGCTATAGACGCCGACGACGGGCAGCAGACCCCCGGACACTCATGCTCCCTGGGGCAGTAAGGAGACCCGATGCAACCGCTGGGTATCATCTCGGGAACCGTGTTCCTGCAAGGACAGGCGCACTTCAAGGAATTGCATGAAGAGACGGTGAAAACGATCTTCGGAGAGGCGTTGGTCCTCCGCTCGCCCGAGGTCGTCTTTATCCCCCGGCATGGGCAGGACCCCCAGCGGCACATCCTGCCCCACCTCATCAACCATGGGGCCAACCTACAGGCGATGAAGGATCTGGGGGTGCGGGAAATCATCGGCATCCATTCGACCGGGTCCCTGAAACGGCGCCTCAAGCCCGGAATGCTGGTTGTCCCCGACGATTACCTCATGCCCACGCCGGGTCCTACGGTCGTCGGTGACCGGCCGCTGCATATCGTGCCGGTTCTGGACGAGCCGGTGCGGCAAAAGTGGCTGGCAGCGGCGCGGGAGGCCGCCGGCAAAGTCATCGACGGAGGGATCTACTGGCAGACCACCGGACCGCGTCTGGAAACGCGAGCGGAAATCGCGATGATGTCCCGCTTCGCCGACCTCGTGGGAATGACCATGGCCAGCGAAGCGATCGTCGCCCAGGAGTTGGGGCTCCCCTTTGCCTCGCTCTGCTCGGTGGACAACTTCGCCCACGGCCTCGTGGAAAAGGAACTGTCCATGGAAAAGATCCTCGCCACCGTTCGCCGCAACACCGAGACGATCGCGCGGATCTTGACCTGCTACCTCGAACGGAACCTCCGCTGACCTCCGTCAAGACGCGCAAAAGCCGCAGAGCGAGGCGTATTTTGACATACGTCGAACGATGAGGTTTGCAGCGCAACGCCGCAGATGAGCCTTTTTCAACAGCCTGTCAGAAGGCGCCGAGCTGACAGGGCTTGATCTTGATCCCCAGCTTCTCGCAGGCGGAAGATACCTCCAGGCGCGGCATCTTCCGCAACTTGGCGATCTCCCAAGCGGCGGCGCAGGGCATGGGACCTGCGGGGCCGCCGACAAGACGGCTGCGGATCAGGGTTTCAAAGACGTGCGATACCTCCTCCGCCGGCTTGACCCCCTTTTCTGCCGGGCTGTGGCCGAAGAGCCCGAGCTGGCAGCCGTTGATCCGCACCTCCAAAAGATCCGCCGTCTTGCCGATCTCCGCCATCGTCACCGCAAGCTCCGCCGCCAAAGCTTCGGCAGCCGGACAGGAGAGTTTTCCTCCCACAGACTTCGCCTGCACCGCGGCGGCGAGCCCTTCGTCCACTTTTGCATCCCTGTGTTTGGCGGCGTAATGTCCCTTGTCGGTCTGTGTCATCTTCCCCCCCCTCGCTATCTCACAGGCAAAGATTCGATGGCCGAGAGCGCTTCGGCGTCCAGGGTTTGAAAACCGTGCTTTTCGAGAAGCTTCTCCGCCTTCTCGATCTGATCCACGCTCACCACGAAGACGGCCTTTTGGCGCCCCTCCAGAACGAAGCCGTAGGCGTTGTTGATGTTGATCTGCTCGGCAAGGAGCAGTTCGGTCAGCTTGTCCAACCCGCCCGGCTGATCGGGAATGACTACGGCCAAAACCTGATTGGATTTCACGGTCATCCCGGCTTTTTTCAGCGCCGCTTCGGCCCGCAGGGGATCATCGACGATCAGGTTGATGACGCCGAAGGTGTCGGACGTGGCAATGGTCGTCGCCCGGATGTTGATCTGCTCCTGCGCCAGGATCTTGGTCACCGCCGCCAGTCTTCCCGGCTTGTTTTCCGCAAAGATCGAAAGTTGACAGGCTATCATGGTTCCTCCTTATGGATTTCAATCCTCCCGGTTGTCGATCACCCGCTGCGCCTTGCCTTCGCTCTTGGGAAGGCTGTCGGGTTCCAACAGATCGACCCGCGGCGTAATCAGGATGTCGCTCTTGAGTTCTTCCACGATCTGACGCCGCAGGGCTTCGAGCTGCTTCAGGTCGCCGCCGAAAAAGTCCTTTTTGACCTCCACCTTGACGGTCATCTGGTCGTTGAAACCGGCCCGGTCGAGAACGATCACGAAGTTGGTTCCGACGCCGGGGATCTCCATGAGCTTCTTTTCGATCTGGATCGGAAAGATGTTCACCCCCTTCAAGATCATCATGTCGTCGGTCCGTCCCTTGATCCGTTCGATCCGCCGATGGGTCCTTCCGCAGGGACAGGGGCCGGGGATGATCCGGGTCAGGTCCTTGGTCCGGTAGCGCAGGATCGGCATCCCCTCCCTCAACAGGGTCGTCATCACCAGTTCGCCCTCCTCGCCGTCGGGCACGGGCTTCAAGGTCACGGGGTCGATGATCTCGACAATGTAGTTGTCTTCCCAGATGTGCATTCCTTTTTGTTCCGCGCACTCGAAGGCCACGCCGGGACCGTTCATTTCCGAAAGGCCGTAGGAGTTGAAGGCCCTGAAACCGTACAGTTCCTCGATCTTCTGCCGCATCTTCTCCGAATGGGGTTCGGCGCCCAGAAAGGCGATCCGCAACTTCGTGTCCCGGCGCGGATCCACGCCGATCTCGGCAAAGACCGTCGAAAGGTGCAGGGCGTAACTGGGGATGATGTGGACGACCGTGGTCTCGAAATCCTGCATCAACTGGATCTGGCGTTTGCTGTTTCCGGAGCCCGCCGGAATGACCAGCGCCCCGAGCTTTTCCGCCCCGTAATGGAAACCCAGGCCGCCGGTGAAAAGGCCATAGGTCATCATGTTCTGGAAGACGTCGGAGCGCCGCATGCCGGCCATGTACATGCAGCGGGCCAGGAGGTTCGTCCAGGCGGCGAGGTCGTTGGCCGTATGGTAGATCACCGTTGCGCGGCCCGTCGTCCCCGAGGAAGAGTGCATCCGAACGATTTCGTCGCGCGACACGGTCAAAAATCCGTAGGGCCACTGTTCGCGAAGATCGTCCTTGTTGGTCAGCGGAAGGTTCGCCACGTCCGCCAAGGTGCGGATGCGCCCCGGATCGAGTCCCAATTCCGCAAAACGCTTCCGGTAGTACACAGACCGCTTCGCCCGCTCCAGGGTCTCGGAAAGTCTCGCCAGTTGCATCTGCTCCAGGCGGCTGCGGTCCATGGTTTCGATCTCTTTTTCCCAGTACATGCTGCGCCTCCGATCGTTTTTGGATGCCACTTTTCTACAACCGCCGCCTGATTTTCGCAAGCCAAACTTTACCGGCGCGCTGCCGGGACCTCGCCTGCATCAGCCTCTTCCATTGCCATGGCCGGGATCGCTTCCGGGCAGCGGCGGAAAGGCGCCGATCAGTTGGTAAAGCCTTTTCAGGTTGGGAAGAAACTCCGGACGGTAAAGGCCGCAGGTCGAAGCGAGGACCAGGCCGCCCTCCCGGATCAGGGCACCGATTTCCTCAAGGCAGGCCGCCTCCCACTCCCGGTCGCCGACCTCCGCCGTCAGCCACTCGGCTCGGATGCCGCCGATCAGACACATCCGGGGGCCATGGAGCTTCTTGAACCGGAGCAGATCGACGCATTCCGGCTCCAGGGAAAAGCATTGAAAACCGCACCCCAGCAGATCCGGCAGCAGAGGCTCCACAGAGCCGTCGGAATGCCACCCCCAGGCGAAACCTTCGGAACGGAAGCGCTGGATCATCGCCTGGTAGAAGGGCAGCAAATGGTCGCGGAAGCATTCGGGCGCGAAATAGAGTCCGCCGCGATAGCCGACATCCTCGCCGATCAGGATCAGGTCGATTTCCGTTGCCCCGATTTCATCGACGCTGTTCATGATGACGGCCTTTTCCCGGTCGAGTCGGGCGGCGAATCCCTTGGGATTTCCCGCCAGTTCCCCGAGCAAGGTGCAAAGATCATGGCGCGCGGCCAGGCGCTGGAAGGGGCCGTCGATGACCAGGGCGCAGTCGAGACCTGCACGGTGGGCCAGGGCCGCCAGCGCCTGCCCTTCCTCTGCCGTCTTCCCCTCTGTCCAGGGCAAAAAGCAGATATCCGCCCCCATGTCCGTCGCAAAGCCGATCAGTCCCCGGGGCCCCGGCGCAAAACCCGCCTTTGTAGGCACCTGCGGATCGATCCAGATTTCGCCCCGCAAGAGGGCGGGACTTGCCGGATCCGCAAGGAGGCGGCGCAATTTACCCCTGTCCATTTTCAGCCTCCCTCTCCACCACTTTGGCGAGTCAACCTTCCTCTGGCTTTTGCCCTGCCTCGGCAGCCTACACCGCCAGGAAACAGCGGTCCCGCCGATCAGAGGCTTTACTGTAGGCGACAGGGACATTTTCTGTCAAGGCGATTCGCGGCACCACCGCGGGAACGAAAACGTTCCCCTGAGCGGTCTCGAAATAAGTTGCCAAATCGGTACGGGCAGGATATTACTCCGGCAAGTAAACCTATCCAATGTTGTCATGCCGGACTTGATCAGGCATCCAGTCCTATTCTGGATTCCCGCTTCGGCGGGAATGGCCATGGTTGTGCGGGAGGCGTCTCATGACCGGAATTATCCTTTCCGGCGGCAAAAGCAGGAGAATGGGTGAAAACAAGGCCTTTCTCCGCATCAACGGCGAGCGGCTGATCGACCGGACCGTCCGGCTCTTTCGGGACTTTTTCAGCGAAATCCTCATCGTGACCGCCACCCCGCTCGATTATCTTGACCAGCCGGTGACGGTGGTCACCGACATCGTGCCCGAAAAAGGCGCTCTGGGAGGAATCTATACCGGTCTTTTCTATGCCACCCACGAACAGGCCTTCGTGGCGGCCTGCGACATGCCCTTTCTGGACCCGGCCTTCATTGAATATCTCGTCACTCGCGCCCCCGGCCAGGACATCGTCGTACCCGAAATGCCCTTGGGGTTGCAGCCTCTCCACGCCGTCTACGCCCGCCGCTGCCTGCCCGTGATCAGGGGGCTTCTCGATCACGACCGGTTGAAGGTCAGCGGCTTTTACCCGGGCCACCGCCTCCTGAAAATCCCCACCGAGACGATCCGCGCCTTCGATCCCGAGGGACGGATGTTCATGAACGTCAATACCCCCGAAGAGCTAATGACCGTTTCGTAACAAAGGGTTGGCCATCGATGAGAATCGGGAAGGTCTCTGGACATTCCCATCCGGACATGGTAAGAAATCGCGGCTGAACAGACTTTAGCCGGCGCGGCCGTTCCGGTCCCACTCCACCAACCTTCCTTAACAGGCAAGGGCACAGGGGAAGTCATACGATGAAGCATTGCCAGGTCACTTTCCAACCCTCGGGCAAAAGAGGAGTGGTCCCAGAGGGAAAAACCGTCTTGGAGGCGGCACGATTGCTCGGCGTGGGGATCGAGTCCCTCTGCGGTGGAAAGCAAACCTGCGGAAAATGCCTGGTGAAGATCGATGCCGCAGCGGCTGCGGTTTCCGGAGCGCCCCCCGCCGCCGATGCCCTTTCGCCGTTGACTGAGGCAGAGGCGAAAAGGCTCGGTCCCCGGGCGCAGGAGGGCTTTCGCCTCGCCTGCGCCGCCGCGATCAGGGCCGATGTGTCGCTTTTCGTTCCCGAAGAGAGCCGCACGGGCGCTCAGGTGGTCCGCAAAGCGGCCACCGAGCGGGCCATCTCCCTGAATCCCGCCGTACGGCTCTTCCCGGTCACCTTGCCCCCCCCGGACTTGCCGGACCCGCAGGGGGACGACAGCCGCCTCATCGCGGCCCTGACGGAGCAATACCACCTGGGCCCGCTGACCATCGATTACCCCGCCCTGCTCGTCCTCCCCGGCGTGCTGCGACAGGGGAACTGGCAGGTGACCGCCGCCCTCTGGATGGAACGGGAGATCATCGCCCTTTTCCCGGGCGAGGTGGAGGAGGCGTTCGGTCTGGCCGTCGATTGCGGTTCGACCACCGTCGCCGCCTATCTCTGCAGCCTGACCACGGGCGCGGCGCTCTCGACGGGCTCGGCAATGAACCCCCAGGTCGCCTACGGCGAAGATGTCATGTCGCGGATCGCCTATGTCATGGACCATCCGGACGGTCTGACCAAGCTCCAAAAGGCCATCATTGCTGAGCTGAACCGTCTGATCGCCGGCATGGCGGCCCAGGGCGGCATCCCTCCGGAGCGGATCCTCGACGTGACCCTCGTCGGCAACACCGCCATGCACCATCTCCTTTTGGGCATCGATCCCCGTCCGCTCGGCGTCGCCCCCTTCACCCCGGCGGTCCAGAGTTCGCTCGATATCAAGGCGCGGGACCTGGGGCTGACCGTCCACCCCGGCGGCTCCTGCCATGTGCTGCCCATCGAGGCGGGCTTCGTCGGGGCGGACAACGTGGCCGTCCTGATCGCCGAGGAGCCCTATCGCCGGGAAGAGATGCGGTTGATCATCGATGTGGGGACCAACGGGGAGATGGTCCTGGGAAACCGCGAGCGGCTCCTTTCGGCCTCCTGCGCCACGGGTCCCGCCCTGGAAGGGGCCCATATCCGTTTCGGCATGCGGGCGGCCCCGGGGGCGATCGAGCGGATTCGGATCGATCCGCAGAGCCGGGAGGTCTCCTTCAAGATCATCGGCGAAGAGCGCTGGCGTCCGGAGGCGAAACTCACCGGCGCCCGGGGGATCTGCGGCTCGGGGATCATCGATGGCGTCGCGGAACTCTACCGGGCCGGGGTCATCGACGGCAGCGGCCGCTTCCGGACGGACCTGGACACGCCGCGTCTGCGGCAAAAAGACGGAAAGCCCGAATTCGTCATTGCCTGGCGGGAAGAAACGGTCTTGGATGAGGAAATCACGATCGGCCAGCAGGACATCCGGAACGTTCAACTGGCCAAGGCCGCCCTCTATGCCGGGGCGAAGCTGATGATGAAACGGCTGGGGATCGAGCGGCTGGACCGGGTCACCCTGGCCGGCGCCTTCGGCAGCTTCATCGACCCCCTGGCGGCGATGACCCTCGGGATGTTTCCGGATTGCGACCTTAACAACGTCTCTGCCGTGGGGAATGCGGCGGGCGACGGGGCCAGGATCGCCCTTCTGGATCGGGAAAAGCGCCGGGAAGCCCAAAGCGTCGCCCGGCAGGTCGAATACCTGGAGCTGACCGTCGCCGCCGATTTCCAGGAAGAGTTCCTGGCCGCCCTGGCGATTCCCCACGAGCGGGACGCCTTCCCCCATCTGCCCCCACCGGCAAGGTAAGAGTCCTGGCAGGTCCATTGGGCTCAGATAGGGGGAGAATTTCAGATGAGATCGACGAGTTGCCCCGTCGTCGCCCGGAGCCGCTGACTGATGATCTTTCCCAGTTTGAGCAGCAGTTTGCCTGCCAGCCGGGGTTGGTCGTCCAGCAGGCGTTGGAGGTTTTCTTTCGTCAAAACCAGCATGGTCGAGTGCTCGGCAGCCATGACCGTCGCGGAACGCTGTTCTCCGTCGAAAAGGGCCATCTCGCCGAAGGCCTTGCCTGGGGGAATCGTCGTCACCACCTTCCGGTTTCCTTCCAGATCCTCCTTGACGATATCCACCCGTCCCGCCACAAGAATGAACATGTTGCTCCCCACGCTCCCCTCGGTGAAGACATTCATCTCCTTTGCCACTTTGAACACGTGCAGGTATCTCGCGAAATGCTTCAGTTCCTCCCAGGTGAATTCAGCCGCCCAGTGGGTATCTTCCAGCATGGCGTGACGCTCCTCAACACCCCCTCCGACTTCGACGGCCATAGGACGCTCCCTGATCTTGAAGCTCTCCGCAGCAAGCTGCGGAGGCGATCTGAGGATAGGGAAAGGCATTTTACCTGTCAAGTTGATTTTGCTTTCGTCCTTTGCCCAGGTTGGTGTTTTTTGAAGGAAAAGCACGAAAAGCCGGGACCTGCGTCCCGGCTTTTCTTACCGGTCATTCCCGGGCAAGCCCTATCGCTGTCGATCAATAGGGAGAGGGGACCTTTTTCTTTTTCGCCTCAGCGTTCCAATAGGTGATCCGCTCCTTGATGAACTTGTTCCACATATCCACATCCGCTTCCTTGAAGCCTTTGCCGACCATGGCCTTCTTGTAGCCCGCGAAGACCGGCTCGACGGCCTTCACCCACCGGGCCGCCTCGGCATCGGAGAGGAAGAAGGTCTGGCCGCCGGCCTGCGTGAAGACGTTCGATCCCTCGATGTCCATCGTGTTCCAGAGCAGGGCCTGTTTCACCCTGGTCTCTTGGGCGACCTGGGTGAAGATCTTCTGGATGTCCGCCGGCAGCTTGTTCCACTTGTCCTTGTTCATGATGAAGTAGAAGGTGTAACCGGTGCCGAGTTGCCAGCAGGCCGTGACGAACTTGTTCACCTCCGCGAATTTCCAGTATTTCAACGTCGAAAGGTCGTTGGCGGTCCCCTCGATGACCTGGCGGCGCATCGATTCGTAGACGTCGGGCATCTCCAGGGGCATCGGGATCCCGCCCAGCGCCTTGATGACCTCCGACATCTGCCCCGTCGCCCGGATCTTCACCCCCTTCAGGTCGTCGAGGGTCTTGATCGCCTTGCTGACCGTAAGGATCAGCAGGGGGCCCGAGGTGTTGATATAGAGGGGATGAACCTCGTTCCATTCCTTGGGTTTGAACTTCTCGTAGAAGTCCGTCACGACCTGGGTCGCCACCCAGCCGTTGGGGAATCCCTGCGGATTGTCGAAGACCTCGGTCACGGGGAAACGGCCGCGGGTATAGGAGATATGCGACATCCCCATATCGGCGATGCCCGTCACCACGCCGTCGTACATCTTGACCGGCGATAGGAGCGTTCCACCGGGATAGTAGGTGATTTCCACCCGGCCGTTGGTCCGCTTCTTGATCTCGTCGCAGAACCAAGCGCCCAGCACCGACATCGGGTGCGTGATCGGGAGATAATTGGCCGACTTGAGCTTGATCGGCTCCGCCGCACGCGCCGGGATTTGCATGCCGATCAAAAAGACCATGATGACCAGTAAACCGAGCAACCCTTTTTTCATCTCGTTCCTCCTTCATCTATCAGTCACTCCCAGGCGCAGCCGTCTGGCGCCATGGGTGATGGATTCCACTGCGGTCCCTGGAGCCGGCCGCAGCCCCTATCCGCTGTAAAAAACCGAAGGCAGCCAGAGGGCCAGCCCCGGAAAGGCAAAGAGCAGCGCCCAGACCAGCACCAGGGCGATCAGGAAGGGGGTCACCCCCCTGTAAATGACGTTGAGGGGCGTCTTGGTGATGTTCTTGACGACAAAGACGCAGATGGCCACCGGCGGGATGACCACGCCGACCATCTCGACGACAGCGATCACGATCCCGAACCAGAGGGGCGGAAAGCCCAGTTTCAGGGCGACGGGGTAGAAGATCGGCGTGGCGAGGATCATGAAGGTCAGATCGTCGATGAAGGAGCCGCCGATCAGATAGATGAAGCAGATGATGAGCATGACCACATAGCGGCTCACGGGCAGCATCGTTGCCCACTCCGCCACGCTCTGGGGAATGTTCGTGATCGTGATGAAGTGTCCCAGGACCGTGGAACCCACGACCAGCATCAGGATCATGATGGCCGTGCGCAGCCCCTCGCGGACCGAAGTCACATAACGCTTGAAGGTCATGTTCCGCTGGATGATCGACAGCAGCAGGACGGCAAAAGTTCCGACGGCGCCCGCCTCGGTGGGGGTGAAATACCCCTGCATGATGCCGCCGACGACAAGGAGAAAGACGATGGCGATCCAGAAGACGTCCGGCAGGGAACGGACCCGCCCCCCCCAGGAGGTTCGCTCCGAGCGGGGGGCAATGGCCGGATTGATCCTGGCCCAGCCATAGATGATCCCCATGAAGAAAACGGCGGTGATCAGTCCCGGGATGATCCCGGCCAGAAAGAGCTGGCCGATCGACTGCTCCATGAGGATGCCCATGAGGATAAGAACGACGCTGGGCGGAATGATGCACCCCAGGGAACCCACGGTGGCGACGATGCCCGTCGAGAGCCGCTTGTCGTAGCCGTAGCGGTCCATCTCCGGGATGGCGACACTGGCGAAGGTGGCCGCCGTGGCGGCCGAGGAGCCGCAGATCGTCTTGAATCCCGTCGCCCCGAGCACCGTCGCCATGGCCAAGCCCCCGGGGACATGGCCGACGAACTTGTTGGCGGCGTCGTAAAGCCGCACGGCGATGCCGGAGTTGAAGCCGATCTGTCCCATGAGGACGAAGAGCGGAAAGACCGAATAACCGTAATTGGTGAGCACCTCGTAGAAATCGCGGGAGAGCAGATTCATCGCCGAGGAAAAGCCGTTCAGATAGCCGAATCCCACAAAGCCGACGAGCGCCATGGCAAAGCCCAGTTCGATCCCCGTCGCGAACATCAGGAGCAGGAGGCCGATGCCTGCCAGGCCGATCAGAGTCTCATGCATGGTCCTGCCTCCATATCTTGGCGATCTCGTAGGCGAAGAGGCAGCATTCCAGGAGGCAGCAAATCGCCACGCCGTAGGCGATGGGATAGAAGGGCAACTGGATCGTCGCCGACACCTCTCCTCCGGCCTTGAACCGGGCCGCGACGTTGAAAAGATTGCCGCCGATGAAGGCAAAGAGGATCAGACAGGCGAGCCGCGTCAGGGTGTTCATGATTTGCCTGCCCCGGGCGGTGAGTCGATCGAGGAGGAAGTCCATGTTCACATGGCCGCGATCGAGGGAGACCTGGGGGATGCCGAAGGCGATGACGATCCCCAGGAGCAGGGAGACCACCTCGAAGGTCCCGGTGATGGGACGGCCGCCGGCCCGCAGCAGGATGTCCGTGACGGTAAGAAGCATCATGAAGGTGACGGCCGCCCCGGCGACCCAGTTGAGCGCGCCGCTCACCCTTTTGACGATTTTATCCACAATCTCCATAGGTCCTCCAGAAATTAACGAGTGTGAACACTCTAAAAAAGCGGCGGTTAAAACAAGCCTACCGTCTCCCCCGCCGAGTTGACGTCGATCGTCTCCGCCGCCGGGGCCTTCGGCAAGCCCGGCATGGTCATGATGTCCCCGGTCAGGACGACCAGGAACCCGGCGCCGGCGGAAAGCCGGATGTCGCGAAGAGGCAGATCGAAGGTCTTGGGCCGGCCGCGCAGGCCCGGATCGGTGGAAAGCGAATACTGCGTCTTGGCAATGCAGACCGGAAGCCCGCCGTAGCCCTGGGCCTGGAAGGCCTTGAACTTGTCGCGGAGCTTCTTGTCGGCCAGGATGTCCACCGCCCCGTAGATCTCCCGGGCCACGATCTCCACCTTCTGCCAGAGGTCGCAGGAGTCGGGGTAGAGGAGCGTAAAATCGCTCTTGGTGTTCTCGACGGTCGAAACGACGGCGCGGGCCAGGTCCTCGGCCCCGGCGCTCCCCTCGGCCCAGTGGCGGCAGGGCACCACCTCGACGCCCAGGTAGGCGCACTTGTCCTGGACGAGCGTGATCTCCTCCGCCGTGTCGCCCGAGAAGGCATTGATCGCCACGATCGCCGGCAGTCCGAAGCGGCGGATATTTTCGATATGTTTCTTGAGGTTTTCGATCCCCTTTTCCAGGGCCTCCATATTCGGTTTGCCGATTTCCTTCAGGTCGACGCCGCCATGGTATTTGAGCGCCCGGATCGTCGCCACGATCACGACTGCATCGGGATGGATCCCGGCCTTGCGGCATTTGATGTTGAAGAACTTCTCCGCCCCCAGGTCGGCGCCGAACCCCGCCTCGGTCACCGTGTATTCCGCCAGGGCGAGAGCGAGCTTCGTGGCGATCACGCTGTTGCAACCGTGGGCAATGTTCGCAAAAGGGCCGCCGTGGATGAAAACCGGGTTGTTTTCCAGGGTCTGGACGAGATTGGGATGGATCGCCCCTTTGAGGAGCACCGTCATGGCCCCGTGGGCCTTGAGGTCGGCGGCGGTAATCGTCTTTCTATCGTAGGTGTGGCCCACGATCATCCGGCCCAGTCGTTCTTTGAGTTCCTCCAGGGACTCGGAGAGGCAGAAGATGGCCATCACTTCGCTGGCGACGGTGATGTCGAAGCCCGACTCTCGGGGCATCGAGTTTCCCGGCCCGCCCAGACCGATGACGAGCCCCCGCAGGGCGCGATCGTTCATGTCCAGGACGCGATTCCAGAGGATGCGGCGGGGATCGATGCCGAGGCTGTTCCCCTGGTGGATGTGGTTGTCCAGCATCGCCGACAGGAGGTTGTGGGCCAGACCGATGGCATGGAAATCGCCGGTGAAATGGAGATTGATGTCCTCCATGGGGACCACCTGGGCGTAGCCGCCGCCGGCCGCGCCCCCTTTGACGCCGAAACAGGGGCCGAGGCTCGGCTCGCGCAGGCACATGACGGTTTTCTTGCCGATCCGGTTCAGGGCGTCGCCCAGACCGATCGTGGTCGTGGTCTTCCCTTCCCCGGCCGGCGTGGGGTTCATGGCCGTCACGAGGATCAGCTTGCCCCGCGGCCCGTCCTTCTTACGGTGAAAGAGGCCCAGATTCACCTTGGCCTTCACCTTTCCGTAATGTTCGAGATCTTCGTCGCCGATCCCGAGTTTCGCCGCGATCTCCTCGATGGGCTGCATCTTTGCGGCCCGGGCGATTTCGATATCAGGAGGCAGCACCGCTTTTTCCATGACCGATCCCCTTTCCTCAACGGTTCACAGACAGGGCCGATTTCAGCCGTAGATCTGCCGGCAGAGGTTCACGCCGGCCACGGCATCGGGCGCCCAGTAATCGGCGCCGGCAAACTGCCGGACCTGCTCGTTGACAGGCGCGCCGCCGACGATGACCTTGACCTGATCCCGCAGGCCTGCCTTGACGATCTCCTCGACCACGGATTTCATCTCCGGATAGGTCAGGTTCAGGAGGGCGGAGAGTCCCAGGACCCGGGCGCCGCTCTGGCGAACCGCATCGACGAACTTCTGGGCCGGCACATCCACGCCCAGATCGATCACGTCGAAGCCGGCGCCCCTGAGCAGGGTGCTGACAATATTCTTGCCGATGTCGTGAATGTCGCCCTTGACCGTTCCAATCACCACCTTACCCGCCGAATTCCCCTCCCCTGCCGCCTGGAGAAGCGGATCCAGACGTTTCATCACCCCTTTGAGGATCTCGGCGGAAAAGAGCAATTCGCTGATGAAATAGACGCCCTGGGAAAAGAGGTCGCCGATGGCGACCATCCCCTCGTTGCAGAGCTTCACGATCTCCATGGCCGGAACGCCGGCCCGGATCTTCTCCTCCACCAGTTCGTTCACCTTTTTTTCATCGAGATCACGCATCGCCTGGGCCAGTGCATCCATTGTCCCCTCCACTCGTTCCGGTTCCTGATCAGCCCCTTATCCTTCCCCACCTCACAGCGCCGAGGGACCCAGCCTCCCGGCGCGCCCTCTCCCATTACATCCACACCCCATTACG
>JAKAFS010000026.1 GCA_021817825.1 Deltaproteobacteria bacterium
AAACCCGAACGGCATCATTGACCAATTTCGATAAAGACTGCGACGTTTCGATGGCCTTTAGGCGCAGTGCCCTGTGTATTTCGGGATCCAAGTAGATCGTGGCACGAGTTGTGAGTGTTCTCATAACACCACCTCGCTTGCCGTCGTTAGCCGTGGCTCCCTGCGAGAGTAAAACGAGGGTCGTCCCTTGCTGATAACGCTTGGCGTACTTTCCCCGCACACCCCCTTTAAGAAGGGAGGCAAGATCGTATTCGGGACGAAGTTCATCAGTCTTTTCGTTTTTCGACTTCCTTTTCACAGGCGATCCTCGCTAATGTCGGTGGTCACCGGGAACCTGCTTTTTTGGCAACCCTCGGCACCGTCTTGCAGTTCCCCCTCATCGAGTGTTCCTGTTCAATTCGGTCAGAGAGGAAGACCTTGACCAAGGACTGATAGGGCACGTCCCGTCTGTTTGCCAGCGACTTCAACTCTTCAAGCATCGACTCCGGCAGGCGCAAGGAAATCGTCTTCACCGAGGGTTTGAGATTGGCAAATGTCTTTCTTTCCGCCTTTTTCCAATCAATATATTCCGTGGAGTCGTGGGATTGCCAGAAATCCCTCTCTTCCCTTTCATTCTTGAATTTGGGTATCGTTTTCATGTTCTTGATACGCCTTCCTTTCTTTCCTATTCATGTCTCTCGCAGAAATGACCCTCAATTTGTCTTCGCGAACCGTGAAGACCAGAAACAATCGCCTCCCTGAGTTCGTCTGTCCCAGAACATAGAAACGGGCCTCGGTCTGTAAGTGCTTGTCATCACTACCGGTGATGATCGGAAGGTTAAAGAAGACCTGCTCACACTCGACCGGGGTTACCCGATGTTTGTCGCCAATCTTCCCGGAATTGTATTTGTCCCATTCAAATCCGGCACTTCGCGAAAGGAGATCAGATATCATGGCTATAGTATATTCCTATCATATACACGTGTCAAATTGTCTAGAGTTCCAAAGCATTACCTAATAGAAAAGAATCTTTGGACTCCCGCTTTCGCGGGAGTGACAGGAAAACGTACCTCGTCGCTAGTCAGGGCTCCAGGACGACCTTGAGCAGGCCCGGCTCGCGCCGGTAGAGGCGGTCGAACCAGACGGCGCCTTCGGCAAGCGGCGCCACGGCGCTCACGAGGGCGCGAACGTTGATCTTTTTTTGCGCCATGAGGTCGAGGAGCAGAGGGTACTCGCCGGCCGTGGCGCAGGAGCCGAGCAGGGTGAGCTGGCGCGTCACCACGGACTGGAGGGGCAACTCCACGGTGGGGCTGATGTTGCCGATCAGGGTGACGGTGCCGCCTTTGCGGGTCAGGTCGATGGCCGTGCGGAGCGGGGCTGTGGCCCCCACGGCCTCGAAGGCATGGTCCGCGCCGCGGCCGAAGGTCAGGGAAAGAACCTGGTTCGCTGTCTCGGGAAGCGCGGGATCGAAGGCAGCGTCGGCGCCGAAGCGAAGCGCCGCCTCCCGTCGCTGGGGATCCGTATCCAAAGCGACGAGGAGGCCGGGGGCGCTGACGCGGAGGATCTGGAGAAGCAAAAGGCCGATCAGCCCCGTGCCCACGATCAGAAGCGAATCGCCGAGGGCGATGGGCGTGCGGGTCACGGCATGGGCGGCCACGGCAGCGGGTTCCGCAAGGGCCGCCTCCACGAAATCGACCCCTTCGGGCAGGCGATAGGCGATCCGCTCCGGTACGACCACGTATTCGGCAAAGGTCCCGCTGCGGCTGTATTCGGCGCAGGAGACCCCGAGCACCTGACGGTCGTCGCAGAGGTTGACCTCGCCGCGGCGGCAGAAAAAGCAGGCGCCGCAGTATTCCGTGGAATCGAAGGTGACGCGGTCGCCGACCTTGAAGCGCTTGACGGCCGAACCCACGGCCACGACCTCGCCCGCGGCCTCGTGGCCCATGACGATCGGCGGCCGACGCCGGCCCGTGGAGCCGTCCATCCCATGGACGTCGGAGCCGCAGATCGCCGCGGCTTTCACCCGGACAAGGAGGTCGTCGGCGGCCCGCAAGACCGGATCGGGGACGTCCTTATAGGCAAATTGATTGTATGCTTCCAGCACGAGGGCCTTCATTGTTTTACCCCTTGACCGCGCCCATGGTCAGCCCCTTGACCACGTATTTCTGGAAGATCATGGTCAGGATGATGGCCGGGGTCATGATCGCGACTGCCGCGGCCATGACGCCGCCCCAGTCCACCTCTACGTAGGAGACGAAATTATAGACCGCAATCGGCAGGGTCTTGGTCTTTTCCATGCTCAAGACCTGGGAAAACATGAAGTTGTTCCAGGAAAAGATGAAGGAAAGGGTCGTCGCCGTGATGATCCCGGGCCCCGAAAGCGGCAGGATGATTTTGAGGAAGGCGTATTGGCGCGTCGCGCCGTCCACCATGGCCGACTCTTCCAGCTCCCGCGGGATGGAGCTGAAATAGGTGGCCATGATCCAGACCACGATCGGCAGGGCGATCAGCATGTGGCTCAGGATCAATGCCACGTAGCTGTCCATGAGCTTGAGCCGGGAAAAGACGATGTACCAGGGCATGAGGAAGGAGATCCCCGGCATGAGCCGTGCGAGCAAGATGAAGACGGCAAGCTTCTTCTGGGCGTAACGGGAGATGGAATAGGCGGCCGGCAAGCCCAAAAGGAGCGAAAGCCCTACCGAGACGACCCCCACGACGGTCGAGTTGAAGAAGTAGCGCAGGAAATTCTGCTCCCCGAAGACCTTCAGGTAATTTTGCAGAGTCGGCACGAAGAGGAGCTTCGGCGGCCAGGAGATGATGTCCACCTGGGTCTTGAAGGAGGAGGTCAGCATCCAGAGAAAGGGAAAGAGGACCACAAGCGCGATCAGGAGGACCGCGAAATAAAAGAGGCACTGAAAGAAAAATTTCTTGCTCATGGCGGACTCCTTAATGCTCCGACGCGGCGCGCAGCTTCATGATGGCAAGGCTGCACCCGAAGACGAGGAGGAAGAGGGCCACCAGGATCACCGCCGACTGGCCCATGCGAAAATACTCGAAGCTGTATTTGAAACCCATGATGTTGAGCGTCTCCGAGGCATAGCCCGGGCCGCCGCCGGTCATGGCGAAGATGATGTCGAAGGTCTTGAGGGCGTCGATGAGCCGCAGGATCACGGCGGTCAGGATGACCGGCATGACCATGGGAAGCGTCACGTGGCGGAGGATCTGCCACTCGCTGGCGCCGTCCACCCGCGCCGCTTCCAGGGGCTCGCTGGAGAGCCCCGCCAAGCCCGCCAGGACAATGAGCGTGATCATGGGGGTCCACTGCCAGACATCGACGATGATGAGCGAGGGGATGACGGTCCCGGGGCTCGTGATCCAGGCGGCCTGGGGCAGCCCCAGGGTCTTGAGCAGGAAGTTGGCCAGGCCGATCGTGGGATCGTAGAAGAGGTTAAAGACGATGCCCACGGCGACCGGCGTCGCGACAAGAGGCAAAAGGAGCAGCAGTTTCGCCACCCCCTTGCCGACAAAGGTCCGGTTCAGGATCAGGGCGATGGTCACGCCGAGGAACCCCTCGATCGCCACGGCAAAGAAGGTGAAGACGAAGGTGCGAAACACGGCGGCCAGAAAGCGGGGTTCGTTGAACACCCTAAGATAGCTCTTGAACCCCACGAAGGAAAGGGGCATGCCGGAGGTGAGGTTCCAGTTGGTGAGGCTCAAAAAGAGCGTATAGAGCACGGGAAAGATCATCAGCACGGCGACGAAGACGATCGCCGGCAGGGGAAACAGGAGCTTAAGATTCCGTTCGGTCAAAACCGAATGCGTCATGGAAACCTCTGGTGTACATTGCTCCGGCAATCCAAGCTGCCTACACAGTCATTCCCGCCCCCGCTTTGGCGCGGATAAACTCCCGCGGGAATCTAAAACGGAACTGGATGCCGGATCGGGCTAGCCCCGGACTCGATCCGGGGTTTCGGCCGTCGGGCCTTTGCAGAGGCCCGACAGCCGGGTTAAAGTCAATTCAGCCAGTCCTGGATTCTCGCTTTCGCGGGAAATCCGCATCTCCCCGTGGGGCACCAGGTCGGCCTGAAAATATCTGTCACCCCCGCGAAAGCGGGGGCCCAGAAGTTCTTTGGTGGATTCCCGCCTGCGCGGGAATGACAAAAAAGATCGCAACTTTCGTAGTAATGCCCCTTACTTTCCGTATTCGCCCGTGTCCTTGAGGAGTTCGTTGACCTTCGCCACGTTCTCCTTGGCCATCTTCTCGAGCTTCGCCGATGCGCCCTTGGTGTCGATCGATTCGATGACCAGCTCGCCGATGATGTCGCGGGCCTCGCCCACGGCGCTCATGTAGGGCCGATCGAGGGGATAGCCGTTCTTGGCGGCAAAGGCGCGCGTCTCGACGAGGCCCGGATTGATCTTGGCAAGGACCTCCTTGTCCTGCCAGACCGAGGAGCGGGCCATGGTGATGTTGGCGATCATGCCTTTTTTCGCCAGCTCCTTGCTCTGCGCCCAGTCGAGGAACTTCTTGGCCAGGGCGGTCTTCTTGGACTGCTTGGCGACCGCGATGCCCCAGGAGCAGACGATGAAGGGCGAGCTATTCTTGGGACCGGCCGGGAGATTGGCGATCCCGACGTTCTCGGCCGGGATCTGCGTCTTGGCCGGATCGATGATCTGGCCGTAGAAGACCGAGGCGTCGGTCCACATGGCGACCTTGCCGGCCTGGAACACGGGCATGATGTTCTCCCAGGACATGGAGGTCACTCCCTTGGGACCGTAGTTGCCCAGGAGCTTCCCGTAGAAGCGGATTGCCTCCAGGGCCGGTTTGGAGTTGAAGACCGCCACCCCCTTGTCCAGGTAGAGGCCTCCGTAGTTATAGACGTAGCTGGAAAGCTGGGTCACCGCGGCGGCGCCCTTGCCGCGCGAGGCGATGCCCGCCATGTCGGCGGAGTTGATCTTCTTGGCCGCGGCTTCCAGTTCCGCGAAGGTCTTGGGGACGTTCAGCTTGGCGTTTTTGAGCACGTCTTTCCGGTAGTAGAGGACCTGCCATTCCGTGACCAGCGGGACGATGTAGGGCCGGCCGCCGAAGGAAACGACGCTCATGACGTTCTTGGGATAATCGGAAAGGTCCATTCCGGCCAGGGACTCGTACCAGCCGTTTTTATAGAACATCTTCCCTTCCTGGAGGGGGCGGGTCATGAAGACGTCGACCGACGACGACTTGGTGGCGAACTCGGTCGTCAGTTTGGTCGTGAGCTGCCCCTCCTGGAGACTCTCGACATTCACCTTGATTCCCGAAGCCTGCTCGAATTCGGGAATGGCCGCTTTGAGCAGATCGCCGTAGGGATGATTCGCCAGAAGGACGCGAATCTCGTTGGTCTGCGCCAGCGCGCTTGCGCAGAGGACCAACGAAGCCAGCACCACCAGGAACACCATCAGACTCTTTTTCATACTCCCTCCCATTAAGGTTAGTGAATACTCCAGATTCCATGGCGCCGCGCGAAACGGCGATTCCTGTCCCTGCCCTTCCCGGAGAGGCGAATGCAGGGGATTAAACGATCGTCTGGGTCGTCTCCTTGTCGAAGAGATGAATTTTGGCCATCTTCAGCTCCACCTCCAGGGTTTGTCCGACGGAAAGCGGGTGGTCCGGAACGTCCATCCGGGCGATGAGGGAGTGATCCCCGCAGGTCAGATAGACGAAGAGTTCGGCCCCCAGGGTCTCGACCACCTCGGCCCGCGCCGTCAGGGTGTTGCCGTTGTCCCCGTCCGTCGCCGGGTCACGCTCCTGGATGTCTTCGGGGCGAATGCCGAAGATCACTTGCCGGCCGACATAGGGTTCAAGACGGCTGTGGAAGGCCTCGGGCAGTCGCACCTTGAAATTGCACGCGTCGATCAGCCAGTCGCCGCCCTCCTTGACCAGCGAGGCTTCGATGAAGTTCATCGCCGGCGAGCCGATGAAACCGGCCACGAAGCGGTTGGCCGGCTGACCGTAGACCGCAAGCGGCGCGCCGGTCTGTTGCAGGGTGCCGCAGTGCATGATGAAGATCCGGTCGGCCATGGTCATGGCCTCGACCTGATCGTGGGTCACGTAGATGATGGTGGCGCCCAGGCGGCGGTGGAGTTTGCTGATCTCGGCCCGCATGGCGACCCGAAGCTTCGCATCGAGGTTGGAGAGGGGCTCGTCGAAGAGGAACACCTTGGGTTTGCGGACGATGGCCCGGCCCACGGCCACCCGCTGCCTTTGACCCCCGGAGAGCTCCCTGGGTTTGCGCTCCAGCAGATCCCGAATGCCGAGGATCTCGGCCGCCTCCTGCACCCGCTCCTCGATCTCTTCCCTGGGGAATTTGCGGATCATGAGGCCGAAGGCCATGTTTTCCCGGACGCTCATGTGGGGGTAGAGGGCGTAGTTCTGAAAGACCATGGCGATGTCCCGGTCTTTGGGCGCCATATCGTTGACCAGGGTGTCGCCGATAAAGATCTGACCTGCGGTGATCGTCTCCAGGCCCGCGATCATCCGCAGGGCCGTGGTCTTGCCGCACCCGGAAGGACCGACCAGCACCGCGAACTCCTTGTCCTTGATCTCGATCGAAAGGTCGTCGACCGCCGTTACCGCGCCGAACCGCTTTACCACGTTCTTCAGGATTACATTGGCCATGGGGTTTGTCCCTTATGTGTCTTTTTTTACGAAGAAATTCCTCCGTCCACCGGCCCGGCCGGCACTCAAGGGATTGAACTGGGAATATCGGTGCAGCCTTCCCGCTTGAAGGCCAAATAAAATGGATCGGGAGATTCGAGGCCCGGGATGACGGCGCTGCGCTTGCGCTGGAAAGATAGGGCTGGCATTTTTTTAATTCCCGCTGTGATTCTCTGTACGGAAACGTTCGTCATTTTGAATTATTACATAAACCAAACATTTGCCCATTACAAGCTGAAAATAACGGATGGGGCGTCCGCAGCGACTCGATCGGTGGGGTCTTTTACGGTGAATGGACTTTGCGCAGTCGCACCTCAGGGTACGAAGAGCAGGTTCGGGCTCATGCGGTCGTAACCCGCCTCGTCGACGAGCAGGTCCAGCGCCAAGGTTGCCAGATCGTCCGCTACGGGGTCCGCTTCCGGCGCTTTTTCCCGGTAGAGTATTTTTAAATAACGCTTGCAGCCATCGCAGGTCTCGGCGCGAACCGTTCCGTCGCAGCCGTCCAGATAGCGATAGGCGATGCGGTTCCCCTCGCGGCAGGCGGCGCAGGTGACCCGCTCCAGATGCCATTCCGTGTTGCAGAGCCCGCAGTGAAGGTAGCGCAGTTTGGCGATCTCGCCATCCATTCGCACGATGCCGGCCACGGGCAAAAAGCCGCAGCAGGGGCAAAGGCCCGGTGTGTCGAGAGGGGCGACCGCTCTTGGGTCGAGCTCGACAGCCAGGGACGTCCAGTGCACCTGCAAGGCGGCGGCGACGAAGGGAATGGAATCCCGATCGGGACCGCCGAACTCGCCTCGGAGGACTTGGTCGGCGATGGCTTCCAGGGCCGCGCCGTCCATGGTCCGAATGCGCTTCAGCGTCTCCTGCGCCGGGGAAGGCGCATGGGCCATCAGTGTCTGCGCAAGCGAGTTCAACGCTTCCCGCCAGCATGGATCGCGCGGCCATGCGGTGGCGGAAATGGGCGGCAGACCATGGTTCCGGAAAAAAGACAGGGCCGCCTCGTCCGGAAGCGGCAGGGAGGGATAAGCCTGCAACAGCTCATGCTGAGCCAGGGTCAGACGACCGAGGAACAAGAGCCAATCGGCGAGGGAGTGGCCTTCGGCCAGGGCCGCAAACCGCCGGGACCGCTCCAGGAAAAGACGGGCGGGATCGGGAAAGCGCAGGAACGGTAGCGTCCCTGATGCCTGGGTATGGTCGTGCCGGATCGCCTCTGTCGTCATGGGTCAGTTGCCCGTCATCCGGCGATACCAGAGGAGGTGGTGATGCTTGGCCCAAGCGCGGCTCACGGTTCCGTACACCATGGCCGGGATCGCTCCTTTGGTCCAGAGGGCCGCGTAAATATGGCCGAAGATGAGACCGATCATCGCCGCCCCCAGGGCCGCATGCACCAGGGAGGCCAAACGGACGATTTCCACGGGAAGGCTGTAGAAAGCGCGCCATATGCAGAGGCCCGAGAGGGCCAGCAAGAGCAGGCAGAGGCTCAGCGCCCAGAACATCAGCTTTTCGCCGGCATTGAATTTTTCCTGAGGGGGCATGCCGCGGTCACCGCCTTTGAGCAGCTCGCCGATCCTTTTCAACCACTCCCAGTCGCCGGGCCGCAGACCGTTGAGCGACCGGAACCGGACGAACAGAAAAGCGAAGAGGATCACCAGCCCCAGGCCGATGTAAGGATGCAGTATCCGCGCCCACACCCCGCCGCCGAAGAGCTGAACCAGCGGCCAGAAGGCGGGATGGAAAAAGGCCAGGCCCGAAAGCGCCATCAGAACGAAGCCGATCGCGACCAGCCAGTGGTTGATCCGTTCCCGCGGTGTGAAGCGTTCCAATTCTTGCGGATGGCGGTTCATGGAGCATTCCCCTCCTTCCCTTGCATTTCCTCCTCCAACTCCCTGGGGACCTCGCTCGGACCCTTGGTCACGTAATGGGCAAAACAGCTCAGGGCGACGGCGCCCAGGGCCGCCACGGCGATCGGCTTGGCCGCGCCCTTCCAGAGGGCCACCATGGGACTGATGCGCGGATCGGCGGCCAGGCCGTTATAGAGCTCC
The DNA here is from genome assembly GCA_021817825.1 of Deltaproteobacteria bacterium. Lineage (GTDB taxonomy): Bacteria > Desulfobacterota > Syntrophia > Syntrophales > UBA5619 > JAKAFS01. The sequence continues at coordinate 8,713 of JAKAFS010000026.1, forward strand.
GGCCGATCGGCGTGGTGCAGGACATACATGACATGGGTGCCGCCGACTCCGGGGGGGTCGTAGAGACCGGCCTTTCCGAAGCCGCGCGCCTTCAGGTCGGCAATGCGCTTTCCGGCATACTCCCGCATCTTTTCCTTGGTTCCGAACTGGAGCGCGCCGGTCGGACAGGCCTTGATGCAGGCGGGCTCCATTCCCACCGCCACCCGGTCGGAGCAGAGGGTGCATTTGTAGACCTTGCCGTCCTTGGCGGACAGGCGGGGGATGTCGAAGGGGCAGCCGGCGATGCAGTAACCGCAGCCGACGCAGTGCTCCTCATGGAAGTCCACGATGCCGTTGGCGTACTGGATGATGGCCCCGGGCGCCGGACAGGCTTTCAAACAGCCCGGATCCTGGCAATGCAGGCAGCCGTCCTTGCGGATCAGCCATTCCAAGCGGTTCCCCTCCCGATGTTCGGCGTAGCGCATGACGGTCCAGGAGGCGGCGGACAGATCGGGCGGATTGTCGTAGACGCCTTTGCTTGTCCCCACCTCGTCGCGAACGTCGTTCCACTCCAGACAGGCCGCCTGGCAGGCCTTGCAGCCGATGCAGGTGGTGACGTCGATCAGCTTGGCCACCTCCGGCGGTCGGCGTTCCTGCGGGCTCGGCGTGGTGGTGGCGGAGCGGCGGGTGATATCCAGTGATTGCAGTGCCATGGGCGCCTCCTTAGCCCTTCTCGATATTGACCAGGAAGGATTTGAACTCCGGGGTCTGGGTATTGGCATCGCCGACAAAGGGCGTCAGGGTATTCGTCAGGTAGCCGTTCTTGGCCGTGCCTTTGAACCCCCAATGAATGGGGATGCCGACGTGATGGAGCTTCTTTCCGTTCACCAGCAGAGGCTGCAAACGCTTCGTGACCACCGCCACGGCCCGGATCTGGCCTCGCTTAGAGCGCACCTTGACGGTATCGCCGCTCTTGATCCCCTTTTCCGCCGCCAGTTCTTCGTCGATCTCGACAAACTGCTCCGGTTGCAGGATGGCATTGATCCGGCAGTGCTTTGTCCAGTAGTGGAAGTGCTCGACCAGGCGGTAGGTCGTTGCGGCGTAGGGAAACTCCGCCATCTTGCCGAAGGCCTCCCGGTCAGCCTTGAACACCCGCGCCGCCGGATTGCTCAGGGCCAACGGGTTGGTGTTGAACAGGTTGATGCCGACGGGCGATTCCAGGGGTTCGTAGTGCTCCGGGAAGGGGCCGTCGGCCATCTTGTCGACGGCAAAGAAGCGGGCAACGCCTTCCGGGTTCATGATGAAGGGGCCCATTCCTTCGCCGGGAGGGGAGTCCGCCTTGAAATCCGGCACATCCGATCCGATCCAGGCGCTGCCGTTCCACCAGATCTGCTTGCGCTCGGCGTTCCAGGGCCTCCCGCCGGGATCGGCGGAGGCCCGGTTGTAGAGGATGCGTCGATTCGCCGGCCAGGACCACGCCCAGTTGACCGTTTGGCCGTTGCCGAAGGGATCGGAGTTGTCCCGGCGGGCCATCATATTGCCGCCCTGGGTCCAGGCGCCGGAGAAGATCCAGCAGCCGCAGGCCGTCGTCCCGTCGTCCCGAAGCTGGGCGAAGCCGTCCAGTTGTTCCCCCGCCTTCCGGACGATCTTGGTGGCGTCTTTGGGGTCTTTCAGATCGGCCAGCGCCTTGCCGGAATACTCCCTGGCCAGTTCCTCCGCCGAGGGGTCTTCGGGAATGCGGTAGGGCCAGGCCAGGTTGAGGATCGGCTCGGGGAAAGCCCCGCCCTCGGCTCTGTAGAGTTCCCGCAGGCGGAGGAAGAGACGGGCCGAGATCTCCGTCGTCACCTTGGCTTCTCCCGGCGGCTCCGCTCCTTTCCAGTGCCATTGCAGCCACCGCGCCGAATTGACGAGCGAACCGTCCTCTTCGGCAAAGCAGGCGCAGGGCAGGCGAAAGACGGCGGTCTGGATCTTGGCGGGATCGACATCGTTGAAGGGACCGAAGTTTCTCCAGAACTCGGAGGTTTCCGTGGCCAGGGGATCGATGACGACGAGGAACTTCAGCTTGGCGAGGGCCTCCCCCAGTTTGGCCTTGTTGGGAAAGGCCGCCAGGGCGTTGAACCCCTGGCAGATGTAGCCGTTCATCCGGCCCTGGTGCATGTCCTCGAAGACCTGGAGCACATCGTGCGGCTTGTCGAGCTTGGGCAGCCAGTCGAAGCACCAGTTGTTGGCCTTGGTGGCGGCGTCGCCGAACCACGCTTTCATCAGGCTCACGTGGAACTTCTCGTAATTCTGCCAGTAGGAAAGCTGGTTTTGGCGCAATGGCTTAGGGGCGCGCTTCTTGAGGTAGGCCCCGTAGTCCGTTTCTTTTTCTCCGGGCAGGGTCAGGTAGCCCGGCAGGAGGTCGGAGAGGAGCCCCAGGTCCGTGAGCCCCTGGATATTGGAATGGCCCCGGAGGGCGTTCATGCCGCCGCCGGTGACGCCGATGTTGCCCAGGAGGAGCTGCATCATGGCGCCCGCGCGGATCATCTGGGTCCCCTGGGAATGCTGCGTCCAGCCGAGGGCGTAGAGGATCGTCATCGACCGGTCGGGGGTTGCCGTCGAAGCGATCAGCTCGGCGACCTTGAGGAACTGCTCCTTCGGCGTGCCGCAGACCTTCTCGACGATCTCCGGCGTATAGCGGCTGTAGTGGTTCTTCAGCAGCTGATAGACGCAACGCGGGTGCTGAAGCGTCGGATCGGTCTTGACATAACCGTCCGGGCCCAGCTGGTAGGTCCAGGAAGAGCGGTCGTACTTTTGGGTCTCGCCGTCGTAGCCCGAGAAAAGGCCGTTCTCGAAGGCGAACCCCTCGTTGACGAGGAAGGTGAAGTCCGTATAGGCCTGGACATAGTCCTTCTGAATCTTGTCGTTGCTCAACAGGTAGTTGATCACGCCGCCCAGAAAGGCGATGTCGGTGCCGGTGCGGAGCGGTGCGTAAGTGTCGGCGACCGAGGCGGAACGGGTGAAGCGCGGATCGACGACGATCAGCTTCGCCTGGTTGTGCTTTTTGGCTTCGATCACCCATTTGAAGCCGCAGGGGTGGGCTTCGGCGGCGTTCCCGCCCATGATGAGGACGAGGTCCGCATTCTTGATGTCCACCCAGTGGTTGGTCATCGCGCCGCGGCCGTAGGTGGGGGCCAAACTGGCCACCGTGGGGCCGTGTCAGACCCTGGCCTGGTTGTCGAAGGCGAGCATGCCCAGGGAACGGACCACTTTGTGGGTCGCGTATCCCGACTCGTTGCTCGATGCCGATGCGGCCAGAAATCCCGTCGAGAGCCAGCGGTTCACCGTCACCCCTTCGGCGTTCTTGGCGATGAAGTTGGCATCCCGGTCGGCTTTCATCAGCTTCGCGATGCGGTCGATCGCCTCATTCCAGGAGAGGCGCTTCCACTCCTTGGCGCCGGGTTCCCGCACTTCGGGGTACTTGAGACGGTTCTCGCTGTGGACGAAGTCGAGCAGCGCCGCACCCTTAGGGCAAAGGGTGCCCCGGCTCACCGGATGGTCCGGGTCGCCCTCGATATGGATGAGCGTGGATTTGACGTTCTGGGCGTTGTCTCCCAGGGAGTACATCAGAAGCCCGCAGGACACCGAGCAGTACGGGCAGGTGTTGCGCGTTTCGGTCGCCCGCAGCAGCTTGAATTGCCGCACCTCCGCCAAGACCGGAGCGGGCGAAAATCCCATCATGGCCAGGGAAGATCCGCCCAATCCGACACCGCAAATCTTAAAAAACTGCCGCCGTGATACCTGCATCGTCTCCCCCTTCTTTTTCTTGCACTCTAAAGGCCAGGTCTATTTATGTCAAGCATTTCAGCGGTCTTAGAATTTCAACTGAAAGCCGACCTGATATTTATCGTAATCGTTGCCCGCCGGAAGCGAATCGTAGTCCCGGCGTTCGAAGGCGACAAAGGGCATGAACTCGGTCGCCACGTCATAGGAGAGGCCGGCCACATAGGTTTTATAGCCGAAATCGGCGCGATCGGTATTGGGGTCGTAATAGTAATACTTGCCGAAAACCCTGAGTTTTTCCAATGTTGGGATGCGCAAGAAACCATTCAACAGAACTCCCCTGCGGTCGTTCTGTTCGGTGGCAAGGGAAGTGCCCTTTCCCCAATAATACTGCCCCATGATCGTGAAGTATTCCTGCTGGAGGGAGGCCTGCACGATATTGGCCTGAAAATCCGGATAATCCGTGACCGGTCCCGAGGCGGCGGCGAAGTTCGAATTGCTTTTCCCATAGGTCCCGACATAGGCCAGCTGCAACCCTCTTAGGATAGGCGTCGTCGGCAGGGGGCGGACGTAGACCAATCCGGAAAACACCTTGTTATGGTTGTTTTCCGAATTGTTGAATCCCGGTCCGTTGTAAATCCCGACATAGTATCCGCCCCACTTGCCGGCGAATGATTTGGCGGCGAACTTCAGATAATCGGCGTCCAGCGTGCCGCCGATGGGTCCCTGAACGGAGATGCCCAGGTCGGAGGTGCTCTGTATGCCCAGGCCGTCCCAGAGGTTTGCGCTCTGGGCGCGGTACGGCCAGAGGGCGGAATCATAGGCATCCGAGGGGGTGGGGATCATGCCGAGCTGCGTCGTTACGCCGAACAAGTTGACATTGGCGTAGGCGAATTTCAACCGCAACTGGAGGCCGTCCCGATTGTCGGCGGGGTCGTTGGGATTGAAAAAGTCGGTGGTGACGTTCATGCCCAGCCAGTCGTTGACATCCTTGGTCAGCGTCAGATAAGCCCGGTTCAGGTTGAATTGATTCGTGGAGGGGGCATTGTCCGTCGTTTTGCTGTTCCACTCTCCGTAGATCGTGGTCCCGAACTTGAAGCCCCGCAGCGCCGGCGGCAGAAACTCGCCCTTGTTGGCCGCCGCCTTCATCTCCTCCTGCATTGCGGCGCGTTCCTTTTTGGCATCGGCATCCAATTCGGTCAGCAGGGAATCCGCTTCCTGCTGGGTCAGGATGTTTTTACTTTTGAGCAGATCGATGAGCCGCGCCACATCCGGCTCCGCTGCGCAAAGAGGAGTCAGACTGCCCCAGATCAATAGGCAACCCGCCACGACGGTACCAAGAAATCTTGCTTTCCCAACCATTGCTTTACTCCTTTCCTGATTACGAAAGGTTCATGACGCCTTCGTCCGTTTGTGTGGCGAAGAGCTGTAGCTTACCCATATTCCCCGTCCGGTGATCAATGGTCGACATCACGAACAGACTAAAAGCAGAAGGGCCGAGAGGCAATGGGGAGCGGCGGTATGCGAAATGGTAGGCAATACCTACTACAAAGAAGCGCTCGGCGAAGCGGCCAGGCCGCGCGGATGAGCTTCCGGATAATAGGGTTGAAGAAACGGTCGGCTGTTGTTATGATGTATCCACTCTGGGTGCGAAGATCGGATGACCGTCGACGGCCCTCGCTTTTGATTGGACACCCCTCTTCCTTACTGCGCTCCTGCTCTCTTAGGCAAACATGCGAGGAATCGTTCCTATGAACAGTTCGCTGGATTTAGGCTTGATTGGCAATGGTCGCATCGGAGCGCTGATCGATACCGGCGCTGAAATCGTCTGGAGCTGCCGGCCCCGTTTCGACGGCGACCCCGTATTTTGCTCCCTGCTGAAAGAACATGAGACGGGAGAAGGCTTCGGCTATTGCGCCGTTGAACTCGTCGATCGGGCGGCATCCGAACAGACCTACCTCACCAACTCGGCGGTCCTGGTGACACGGATGACCGATGCCCAGGGGGCCGTCATGGAGGTGACCGACTTTTGTCCCCGTTTCCAGCAGTATGGACGCATGTTCACCCCCATGACGCTGATCCGGCAGATCCGGCGGATCGAAGGTGCGCCCCGTATCCGCCTGCGCATCCGGCCGGCCTACGATTATGGCCGTCATCGCTGTTCGGTGACTTGCGGCAGCCATCACATCCGCTATGTGGCGCCGGATTGGGTGCTGCGCCTGACGACCGACACGTCTCTGACGGCGATTCTCGAGGAGACGGTTTTTTTTCTGGAAGATAAGATCACGCTGATCTTCAGCGCCGATGAATCCCTGTCCGAAGGCATCGGAGAACTGGCCCGCCGCTTTCTCGATGAGACGCTGGCCTTTTGGCATGAGTGGGTCAGGGAGATCGGCATCCCCTTCGAGTGGCAGGATGTGGTGATCCGCTCCGCCATTACCTTGAAACTCAATACCTTCGAGGATACGGGCGCCATCGTTGCCGCCATGACGACCTCCATCCCCGAATCGCCCGGGTCGGTGCGCAATTGGGACTATCGTTACTGCTGGCTCCGGGATGCCTACTTTGTGGTCAACGCCCTGAATCGCCTCAGCACCACCCAGACCATGGAGAAGTATCTGGGCTTTCTCGTCAATGCCGTGGCCGGCGCGCCCAACGGGCGCATCCAGCCCGTATACGGCATCGACGGCAGAGCCCGCCTGGACGAACGGGAAATCGATTCCCTTTGCGGATACCGGGGCATGGGGCCGGTGCGGATCGGCAATGAGGCCTATGCTCAGATGCAGCATGACGTCTACGGATCGGCGATTCTGGCCGTGGCGCACGTCTTTTTCGATCGGCGGCTGGTCCGCCGAGGAGACGAGGCGCTTTTTCGGCGTCTGGAGGCTCTGGGGGAAATGGCCATTGCCGTCCATGACCAGCCCGACGCCGGGCTTTGGGAACTGAGGGGGAAACTGCGGGTCCATACCTTCTCCTCGGTGATGTGCTGGGCCGCCTGCGATCGGCTGTCCAAAATCGCGGAGGTACTGGGACTTTCGGAGCGGACCGCCCACTGGCGCCGCGCCGCGGAACACATCCGCACCGTCATCTTTCAAAGGGCCTGGAACGAGAAAAAACGTGCTTTTACCGCGGCCTTCGAGGAGGCATCCCTGGATGCCAGTGTGCTGCTGCTGCATGATATCGGGTTTCTGGCGGCCGATGATCCCCGGTTTGCCATGACGGTGGCGGCGGTCGAGAGGGAGCTCCGGCAGGGTGACTACGTCTATCGCTATGTCGAGGCCGACGACTTCGGTGTCCCTGAGAACGCCTTCGTCGTTTGCACCTTCTGGTACATCTATGCTCTGGCGGCACTGGGGCGCCAGGGGGAGGCCTGTGAGCTGTTCGAAAATCTCATCGCCCGACGCAACCGGCACGGGCTGCTTGCAGAGCATATCGATCCCCGAACGGGCGAGCAATGGGGCAACTTCGTCCAGACCTACAGCATGGTGGGGTTGATCAACTCGGCGATCCGGCTCAGCAGACGCTGGGATAGCGCGTTCTGACGAAAGGAGGTGCAGCTTCCATGACTCTTCGGTCAAAAAGAAAGGCCATGTTTCGTTCGCTGCGGCTTTCGCTGCGGTTCATCGTCCCCCTTGCCATCGCCCTGGCAATCCTGGCCTATTCCTTTGTGCCGCTGGTGGACAGGCTTTACCTCCGCTGGTCCGTCCGCGACATGGATATCCGTGCAAAGCTCATCGCCAGCACCCTTCAGGAACCCCTTGCCGACCTCCTGCAGCAGGGCAACAAGTCCAGACTCAACGCCCTGTTTACCCGCGCCCTTCGGGACGAACGGCTCTTTGCCCTGGGGTACTGCGATGAAGCGGGGAACATGCTTTTGCACACGCCGACCTTTCCGAAAGATCTCCAATGTCCTTCGCCGGCTCCGGAGGAGAACAAACCCGGCTCGCTGCTGAAGCTGCCCCAGGGGCTTGTCCACATCGCAGCCAATCCGGTGAGCAATGAAGGCACTCCGTCCGGGACGCTGATCCTGGTCCATGACATGAGTTTCGTCGAGAGGCGAAGCACCGATACGAGAAAATATATCATTATGCTGTTTGTCGTCCTCGGCGTGGTGACCTCGCTGATTACGGTCTTCGTGGCTCACCTGAGCTGGCAGGGCTGGATGGAGGGCGTCCGGGCGATGCTGCGCGGCGAGGGCATCCTGCGGCCCTTTTCGCGGCCCACCAGTTCCGAGTTGGAACCGCTCGTGGGGGATCTGCGCAGCCTGCTGCGGACCCTTGACCAGGAGAGGCGCTTGGCCGACGACGCCACCGTCTCCTGGACGCCCGATACACTGCGGAGTCTTCTGCACAAACAGCTGACCGGCGACCAGGTGCTGGTCGTCTCCAATCGGGAGCCCTACATTCACATGAAGGGCGAAAAGGGGATCGAGGTGACCCGGCCGGCCAGCGGACTGGTCACGGCCGTCGAACCGGTGATGCGGGCCTGCTCGGGGACATGGATCGCCCATGGCGGGGGCACCGCCGATCGGGAGGTGGTGGACCGGCACGACCGGGTCTCCATTCCTCCCGGGCATGCGGATTACACGCTGCGGCGCATTTGGCTGACCAAGGCGGAAGAAGATGGCTACTACTACGGTTTCGCCAATGAAGGGTTGTGGCCTCTATGTCACATCGCCCATGTGCGCCCCATTTTTCGCACCAGCGATTGGGAACGCTATGTGGCGGTAAATCAGCGTTTTGCCGATGCCGTGGCCGAGGAGGCCAGCAGCGACGATCCGGTCGTCCTCGTCCAGGACTACCATTTTGCCCTCCTGCCGGGCATGATCCGCAAGCTCCTGCCCCGGTCGACGGTGATCACCTTTTGGCATATTCCCTGGCCCAATCCCGAATCTTTCGGTATCTGTCCCTGGCGGGAGGAGTTGCTCCAGGGGATGCTCGGCAGCACCATCCTCGGTTTTCATACGCGCTTTCACTGCAAAAACTTTCTGGAAACCGTGGACCGCTATCTGGAAACCCGCATCGAACACGAGTCATCGACCATCTTCCACAATAGCATGCTGACTCTGGTCGAGAGCTATCCGATTTCCATCCAGTGGCCGCCTCCCTGGCAGGAGACCCAGCCGCCGGTCGAGGAGTGCCGCGGCTGGGTCCAGAAAACTCTGCAAGTGGAAAGAAACCACCTGATCGGACTGGGGGTGGACCGCCTGGATTATACGAAGGGGATCCTCGAGCGGCTACGGGCGATCGAGTGCATGCTGGAGCTGCATCCCGAACTGATCGGCCATTTCACCTTCATCCAGATCGCCGCCCCCTCCCGCTCCAGTCTCGAAGACTATCAGGCCTTGGACGCCCGGGTGCGCTCCCTGACCGCGCGGATCAACGAACGCTTCTCCCGCGGTTCCTACCAGCCGGTCTGTCTCAAGATCGAACACCACGAACCCGAGGTGATCAACCGCTACTACCGCGCCGCCGATGTCTGCATGGTCACGAGCCTTCATGACGGTATGAATCTCGTGGCCAAAGAATACGTGGCCTCCCGCGATGACGAACGGGGCGTCCTCTTGCTGAGCCAGTTTACCGGCGCGGCCCATGAACTGCACGAGGCCCTGATCGTCAATCCTTATCACATCGAGCAGACGGCGGATGCGTTGTTCCAGGCCCTGACCATGCCCGATTTCGAACAGCGGGAAAGGATGCTCAGCATGCGCGCCCTGGTGAGAGACTTCAACGTCTACCGCTGGGCCGGAAGGATGCTGATCGATGCGGCGCGTATTCGGCAGCGGGAAAAGCTGTCTGTCCGGATCGGTCGTTCCTTATGATGCGGAAGACGGCCATGATCTACCTGTTCAGCGATTCCGGACTTGCAGTCCTGCACGACTTCATCGATTCCGAAACCCTCTTCGCCTTCGATCTCGACGGCACCCTTGCCCCCATTGCCGACGATCCCGGAGCGATCCGGGTGTCGGCCGCCGTTCAGCAATCCCTCGCTCATCTGAAGGAACTGGCGGTGCTGGCGGTCATTACCGGTCGTTCCCGAGAGGATGCCTTGCGTCATCTCGGTGTCGCGCCCCAGTATCTGGTTGGGAATCATGGGGCCGAAGGGCTGTCCGGGTGGGAGCAGCACGAGGCGGATTTCCGGCGACTGGGAGACCAATGGAACCGGCAATTACGGCAATCGCTTCCCGACCGGGACACGCTTGGCATCGCCATCGAGAACAAGCGCCTGTCGGTGTCGATTCACTACCGCGGCGCCGTCAACAGGACGGCGGCCCGTTCCGTCGCGCGCAAGGCCGTCGATCTGCTGACGCCCCAGCCCCGGGTCGTCGGCGGAAAGTATGTCTTGAACCTGTTGCCTGCCGAAGCGCCCAACAAGGGGACGGCGCTGCTACAGCTGCTGAGCCTCTCCGGATGCCGGAAAGGATTGTTCGTAGGCGATGACCGGACCGATGAAGCGGTTTTTCAGCTTAAGGGGGATCATCTCTTCACGGTGCGCGTAGGAGGCGGGACGGGAAGCCGGGCGCGCTATTTTCTCCGGAGCCAGCGTGAGGTTCCGTTGCTCCTTCGTCATATCATTGCCGTCCTAACGCAAAGGAACCCCTAAGAGGTCGCCCCGTCCGAAAGACTCATTTACCTTGACAGAAACGCCCTACCTTTCTATACTGCGCCGGAAAAAGACGAATTCTCTTCTATTGATACGATCATTATCGCCTGCAAGTCCGGGCGGGAATGAGCTTGATCCCGGACAAACCTTTGACTCGAACAGGAGAAGGGATGCCAGACGCCATGCCCCACATATGGACCATCGGCGGCGGAAAGGGGGGAACCGGCAAGAGTTTCTTTACCGGCAGTCTCGGATTTTTGCTTGCCGCTCAGGGCGCCAGGACCCTGCTGATCGATCTGGATCTGGGCGCGGCGAACCTGCACACCATCGTCGGTGTTTCCCATCCGGAAAAGAGCATTGCGGATTTCATCCACAAGCGGGTGGTCACCCTCGAAGAGGCCGTCGTCTCCACTCCCCATCCGAATCTGTCCTTGATCAGCGGGGCGATGAACAATCTGGACATGCCCAATCTCGCCCACGAACAGAAGCAGAAGCTCCTGCGCAATCTGGCCCGGCTTCCCTATGAGTATGTTCTTTTGGATCTGGGCGCCGGCACGGCCTACAATACGATCGATTTTTTTCTCACCGCCGATGTGGGCATTTTCATCACCACCCCCGAGCCCACGGCCATCGAAAACATCTATCGCCTGATCCGCTCCGTCTATTTCCGGAAGATTCATCAGGTGCTAAAAACCTATGATTTCAAAGCTCTGGCCGGAGAGGCGGAGCGACAAAACCCGTTGGCGACGATCAGCAATCCCGATCTGCTGCTGCCGATCATCGCCCGGCTGGATCCGGCCAAAGGGGCATTGCTGGAGGAGGCCCTCGGGGCCTTTGAGTTCAAGCTGGTGCTCAATCAGCTGCGCAAGCAGGACAGCCAGAATATCGGCGCGCTGATCTGCAAGATCGTCGGCAAGCACCTGGGGCTCAAGATGGAAGCGATCGGCAATGTGGGTTTCGATGACCGGGTTCATTATGCGGTCTGCAAAAAGCGGCCTTTTCTGGAACTCTATCCCTATACCCCAACCGCCCTCGATCTGCGGGAGTGCTGCCGGTGCTTGCAGTCGGCGAGCCAAGGGACCCCGGCTTTGCAAAAGATCGTGGACTGAAGGAGCCCGCATTGCCCGATGAAACCGTTCCTCCTGCAAAACCATTATGAGGTCCTGGAGGTCTCCCCCGATGCGCTCCCGCTGGAGATTCGTCGTGCCTACAAAAAGGCCGTCGCCCTCTATGAGGACAATGCCATTGCCAGCTATTCCTTCTTTTCCCGGGGAGAGCGCAGGGAGATTCTCGCCTGCATTGAAAAGGCCTATCTGACGTTGATCAACGCCGAAACCCGGGGAACTTACGATCGCCACCTGACGGCGCTCGGCATCCTGGGGGACCGAAAAGACGAACGGGAGAAGACCAAAACGCCGGTGGCCATCTATGACTTTCAGCGGACCCGCGGATACGGTTCCGCTCCGGTCTGCCGGCGCGACGAGTTGAGATCCCTGGCGGCGCAAGACCCGGCCGTTCGCACCATGCTCGCCCAGGAGACGCTTGCCGGCGCCGATCTGAAGCAGCTCCGGACCCGTCTGAAGGTTTCGCTGGAGGAGATTGCCCACCAGACGAATATCCGGATCGACGTTTTGCGGGCCGTCGAGGAGGAAAACCGGGACCTCCTGCCGCCCCAGGTCTATCTGAAGGGCTTTTTGAAGGCCTATGCCCGCTGTCTGGCCTTGGACGAACAGCTGGTGGTATCCGCCTATCTCAGGAACATCGAAAAGGCGGATGCGTCGACTCCGGAGCGGTGTTGAAAAGAGGGGTGTCATGGACAAGGACGACAGGCAGGAGCGCGAACTCGAAGGGGAGTTGGACCAGCTTTATCGGAAGGTCGCCGGAATGGCTCCTGCGGAAGGCGCTCGGAAGGGGAAAAAAAAGGGACGTGACCGGAAAGGGTTTGTAGAGTCCGGAAGCCTGGAATTTCCCGCCCCGGGGAGATCCGGGCCGGGCAAAGGCCGCCTGCCTTTCCGGATCGCGCCCGTCGCCTGGGGGTTCCTGGGCCTGGCATTTGTTATGGCCGTCGCCTTTTTTTTCTTCCTGGCGCCTGTTGACCTCGACCCTGTCGTTCCTTCCGGGGCCATCGATGCGCCATCGGCGAAAAATCGCCCGGCGGCGGCCCCCCTTCCTTCCCAAGCCGTTGTTGTTCCGAAGGAAGAAGCGGCGGACAGGACCGGAAGGAGGGATGAGCCCGAGCCGCAGGCGGCGAAGCCCCCCGGGGCAGGCCGTTCGGGGAACTATGCGGTCCAGATTCGCGCCTTTCCCGAAGACCAGGAGCAAAAGGCGATTGCTTTTCTGGAGAAAATCCGGGAGCACTATCCCGCCGCCGTCATGGAAACCGTGGCGATCGCCGGGCACGGCGTCTGGCACAGGATTTTGCTCGGGGCGTTTGCCAGCGCTGCGGAGGCGGACGAGTACCGTCAGAGCCGGGAAGTGGCCCGGAATTACCCCAACAGCTTCGTCCAGAAGCGATCGGTTGCCTTCCGGAAGTGACGCTCCCGCCGGTTATTCCAGGCTTGCCGGTAGCGGAAACGGGACGTCGACGGGCTTCACGAAACGGTTCACCGTCGCCAGGGTTCCCCCCACGTTGAGCTTGCCGAAAAGGAGGCCAAACTGCGCCTCCAGCTCCTTGCCGAGAGCCGTCCGGGTGGCGGCGGGCAGGTCCCACAACTCCTGCTTGAAGGGACCGATCCCCTTCTTGCGGGTCTTGTAGAGGAACTGCTTCTCCGTTTCCCCCTCCTTGCGCTCGTTGGCCGCTTCCTTTTTCAAATAGGCATACATGCGTTCCCGCAGGTCGGCGGGAAAGTGGACGCTGTCGTAGACGATGTTCTGGAACCCCGTGGCGAGGTGGACCTCCGCCGTCCCCGTCGCGGGAAACCGGTCGAAAGCCGCTTCCGGGAGCGTCGAGGCGCCGTGCTGCACCGCCCCTGCCATGCCGTATTTTTCCCGCGCCGCCTGGGAGAGCTTCTCCAGGGTCGCGAAGTCCAGCTTCACCTGGGCGATGGTGCCGTCGGCCAGGGGAACGCCGCCGTGGGTCGTTCCCGTCTGGACGCTGATCTTGCTGATCCCCTTCAGGTTTACGCCGTTTTTGTCCAAGGTTTCCCGGTAGCCGGCCATGAAGGCGTCTAGTTCCTCGACGGTGCTGTTCTTCCCCCCGACCTCGCCGATCTCCCCGCCCACCGAGATGGCCACGCCGGCCGGTTCCAGGTCGCGGATCATGGTCGTCATCTCGGCGGCCAGGCTGTAATTGAGCCGCTGCTGCGCCTTCACCGTGGGCTCGTTGAGATCGACCAGCGTCGAAGTGTCGATGTCGATGTTGTAGAAGCCGGCGTCGATCGCCTCCCAGATCAGGTCCTTGACGGCCCGGGTTTCCGCGGCCGCGTCCTGGGCGTATTTCTTGGCGTTGATCTGGAAATGGTCGCCCTGGAGGAAGATCGGCGCCTTGTAGCCCGTCTTGACGGCGGCGGCGATGACCACGCAGGCATACTCGTCGGGGCGCTGCCGGGTGTAATCGATTTCGGAGCGGGCGATCTCGAAGATCAGGGCGCCGCTTCCGGCGGCCAGGGCGGCGCGGAAGGCCGCCTGGGCGGTGTCGTAGGTGAGCGCGCGGACGTTGATCGCCGGGACGGTGAACCCCTTGACCTCCCCGCGACCCATGGCCTCGTAGAGGCCCTGAATGGAAGCGGCATGAATCCCGATCGCCGCTGCGGACCGCCGGATCAGCCGGCGGGCGGCCGCCCGCGTTTCCTCCTCGGTGGCGAAGACGGCTGTGCGGACCAGGCTGTCGATCAGCGTCTCCCGGAGCCGCTTTTCATCGGCAATCGCGACCCCGCCGGCCTGCACCGTCAGTATCCCCGCGATCCCTCTTTTCAGTTCTTCTGTGGTCGCAAATTCTGTCGCCATGTTCTTATCTCCTTATGTCCCGGCCGTCAGGAATTCCCTGGCTTTTTCCACCTCGAACCGGCTGCCGATGTAAACCGGCGCGCGCTGCTCCAGATCCTCCACCTTGAGAGAGAGGATATCCTCCCTGCCGTCGGTGGCGATCCCTCCTGCGTGTTCGATGATGAAGGCCATCGGCTGGAGCTCGAAGAGGAGCCGGAGCTTGCCCTTGGGACTTTTTTGCAGGGCCGGGTAGGTGAAGACCCCTCCCTGCTTGATGAGAATCTGGTTGATGTCGGGAACGAAGCCGCCGCTGTAGCGGAGTTTGTACCCTTCGTTTTCCAGGTATTCGAGGTATTTCAGGTGCGGTTCGGTCAGGTCTTTCCTAAGGCCGCCGGGGCTGTAGATGGAGCCGCGGTCCTTGATGCGGATGTTTTCCTGGGACAGGACGTATTCTCCTTCCCGGTTCAGGACGAACTCGTGGGCGCCCAGACCCGCCGCCGCATAGACCATCGTGATCAGGGGGCCGTAGGTGATGTAGAGGGCGGCCACCATCGTGTCCCTGCCCCGGGAGAAGACCGACTCCTTGTGGATGCCGATGATCGTTCCGATGGCGAGGTTGGTGTCAACGAGGGAGGAGCCGTCCAGAGGGTCGGCGGTGACGAAGTATTTCTCCCGGCCCTTTCCCAAAAGGACGACGGCGTCCTGCTCCTCCGAGGCGTACTCCCGGACGAAGCCCGAGTACTGCAACTGGTTCTTGAGGATCTCGTCGGAACTCCGGTCCAGGGCGAGCTGCTCTTCACCGTAGAGGTTCCTGAACCCCGCCAACTTCCGGTTCGATTCGTGGATCTTGGCGGAGATGTATTTCCCCGTGATCGCGATCTGCCAGATCAGGCGGCGGAGTTCCTCTTCCACGCCGACCATCCACATCTGGCGCCGCAGATCGACGCAAAACCTGGTGTAATCCGATATTCCCTCTCCCATCGATTCCTCCCTGCGCTATCCGGATCCGTCCGCAACGGCCGCTTCCCCGGCGGCCGCCTTGCACAGTCGCTGTGAGAACCTATCGGCGGGGACCATCATTCAAAATTATCGTAAAAAAAGCAACCCCTTTTTACCCTGCAACTCCCTGCCGCGATAGGCAACCAAAGCGGCGCTCGCCGCCCTGGAGGAAACGTTGTCCGGGAGCTGAAAGTATGCTATCTGAACACTCGCAAGACCGGTAGAATTTAAAGAAGCGGAAGGCGCCCATCCATTGATGAATTCTGATTGCGAGCAAAAAAGGAAAAACGAGGGGGGTGCCCCTCGATGAGTGCCGCCATGCAGCGGGCGCAGGCCATCTTGAAGGAAGTCTTCGGCTTCGACACCTTCTGGCCCCTCCAGGAAAAGGTCATTGCCCATATCCTGAAGAAAAAGGATGCCCTGGTCGTGCTGCCGACGGGAGGGGGCAAGTCCCTCTGCTATCAGATTCCGGGAATGGTCTTTCCGGGATTGACGATCGTGGTTTCCCCGCTGATCTCCCTCATGAAGGACCAGGTGGACCAGTTGCGGGAATACGGCGTGCCGGCCCTTTTTTTGAACAGCACCCTGAGTGCCGAAGAGTACCGGGCGAACGTGGCGCAGCTCAGGGAAGAGCGGGTGAAGCTCCTCTATCTGGCCCCCGAGGCCCTGCTGGCCCCGGGTACCCTGGCCCTGCTGTCCTCCCTCACGGTCGATTGTCTCGCCATCGACGAGGCCCATTGCATCTCCCAGTGGGGGCACGATTTTCGCCCCGAATACCGGCAGCTGGCGGCGGTCCGCGCCGCCTTTCCCGGGGCCCCCTGTCTGGCGCTTACGGCCACGGCCACCCCGCGCGTCCAGGAGGATATTCGCCAATCCCTGAAGATCGACGCCGCAGGTCAATTCATCGGCTCCTTCAACCGGCCGAATCTCTTTCTGGAGGTGGCCCCGAAAAGCGAGCCCCTCGCCCAGACGCTGGCCCTGCTCAAACGGTATCCCGGCGAATCGGGGATCATTTACTGCGCCACCCGCCGGCAGGTGGATGCGCTGCACGCCACCCTGCACCGGAAGGGCTATTCAGTCCTGCCCTACCATGCGGGCCTGGCGGAACAGGAGCGCCGGTCGAACCAGGAGCGGTTCAGCCGCGACGACGTCCGGATCATCGTGGCGACGATCGCCTTCGGCATGGGGATCAACAAGCCCAATGTCCGGTTCGTCGTTCATTACGATCTGCCCGGGAGCATCGACAACTACTACCAGGAGATCGGACGGGCGGGGCGCGACGGTCTGCCTGCCCATTGTCTGCTCCTTTTCGGTTACGGGGATCTGCAAAAGGTTCGCTTTTTCATCGGCCAAAAATCGGAGTCGGAGCAAAAGGTGGCCAATATCCTCCTGAGCCAGCTTTTGGGGTTCGCCGAAACGGATCTCTGCCGCCGGGTCCCTCTGCTCAGTTATTTCGGCGAAACCGCTGTTCCGGACCGCTGTGCGATGTGCGACAACTGTCAGCCGGGGGAGGAGAAGCAGGCGCTGGTCGATCTCACCGTTCCGGCGCAGATGTTCCTCTCCTGCGTCAAGCGGACCGGGGAAATTTTCGGCGCCGGCCATGTCAGCGATGTGTTGCGGGGATCAACGGCCCAGAAAGTCCTCCAATTCGGCCACGATACGCTGTCCACCTACGGCATCGGCACGGCCACTTCGGCCAAGCAATGGCGCCACCTTTCCCGGCAATTGATTCAAAAGGGGCTGCTGCTTTACAGCTATGACCATGGTTCGCTGAAGCTGACTCCGAAGGCCTGGGAGGTCCTGCGGGGAAAAGAGGCGTTCCTGGGAAGCATCGAAGCGGCCCCGAAAGACCGCGATGCGGCGCTCAAGCAAGGGGGCGGTGAAGAGGAAGCCTACGATGCCGGCCTTTTTGAAAGGCTCCGGAAAAAAAGGAAGGAACTGGCCGATCAGGCAAACCTCCCTCCCTATGCGATCTTCCATGACCGGACCTTGAGGGAAATGGCCCGCTTTTGTCCGCGGACCCCGGAAAACCTGGCAGCGCTCTACGGGATCGGTGAGCGCAAGCTGGAAAAATACGGGGAGGCCTTTCTGGCGATCATCGGGGAGCACTGCCGAACCCGGGGAATTCCGGAACCATGACTGCGAGTCCCATAGTTTTCCTCTCATAGTATCCTCCCAGCCGCCCCTCATTGATCGGACCGGGCGCGGGGCGTATCCTTAAAAAAAAGAATGGCTCCGAGAGCCTTAACGTTTTTCGAGGGGGTATGTTCGATGGCTGCCGTCGCTGCTCGTTTTCCGCAAGCGACTCATGTGGAAAGAAAAGCCCGGAGTGGGGGAAACCGATCCTTCGGCCTGCTGCTGTTGCTTTTTGCCCTCTGGGGATGCGGGGGACCGGTGATCTCAAGGGAGATCCGCAAAGAGGCCCTGCCTGTCGCGGGGGCTGTGGAGATTCGGGAAAATCTCGAAAAACACCGAGGCAAAGCGGTGATCTTCGGCGGGGAACTGCTTGACCCGGTCATCCGCAAAGAGGGAACGACCACGTTTTTCGTGCTGAGCTATCCCCTCGACTGGCAGGAGAAACCCAAAAGATGGAACGACAGTCAGGGACGGTTCCTGGTCAACGCTCGTCAATTATTGGATGTCTACGAAGCGGGCCGGGATGTCACGATCGCCGGCACGGTCATCGGCAGGGAAACCGAGGCGGAAGGAAAGCGCGGCGAGCGGTATGTGGCGATCGAGGCCCGGCAGATCTATGTCTGGCCTTTGCCGCCGGTCTATCCCACGGTGCGCGACTTCCGCGGGCCGGCCCGGCCGGGCTGTCCCTCGCCGCTGGACTATGACGCCCATTGGCCGATGCCGCCGGACTGTCCCTCTTTCCCCCATCCATAACAGGGCGCCTGGTGAAGCCATCCAAAAAAGCAACGGGGGATGAACCGAGTTGTCGGTCAATCCCCCGTTTTTTATGGTGCCGAAGCCGGGATTTGAACCCGGACAGGCGTACACCCACTAGACCCTGAACCTAGCGCGTCTACCAATTCCGCCACTTCGGCATGTTTTGAGCCGTTCCAAACTTCGCGCCTTTCTACAATGGTGGTCCGCCCATTGTCAAGCAAAATCGACGCGGCCCGGGGGGATGATTTATGCTTGAAATTAGCGCGATTGATGCTATGGTAACGCGGAAATCAAGGAGGCGGCAGGGTTCGGGATGGATGTGATCAAAGGCAGTGAAAATTTACCCGTCCGTTTGCGGGGGGGCTATGTGACCATCGGCAACTTCGACGGGGTCCACCTGGGCCACCAGTTCATCTTCCGGAAGCTGGTCGACGAGGCCCGCCGGGAGAAATGCCCGGCCATCGTCATCAGTTTCGATCCCCACCCCAAGAGGGTCCTCCACCCGGAGCGGCGGCCCTTCTACCTGATCACCTCCCTGGAGGAAAAAACCCGACTTATCGAGAGTTTCGGCATCGACGCCTTTTTACTGATCCCCTTTTCCCTCGAATATGCAAAGATTTCGGCGGCGGCGTTCGTCAACGACATCCTCCGGGAGAGGCTCGAAATCCGCAAGATCTTCATCGGTCACGACTACACCTTCGGCCGGGGGAAGGAGGGCAACGGGGCCTTCCTGACCGCCTGCGGCGAACGGCT
The DNA here is from genome assembly GCA_021817825.1 of Deltaproteobacteria bacterium. GTDB lineage: Bacteria > Desulfobacterota > Syntrophia > Syntrophales > UBA5619 > JAKAFS01. Next base: position 27,625 of record JAKAFS010000026.1, read on the forward strand.
GGGTTTCGCCGTCGAGACGATCGGCGCCTTTCGTCTCGGCGAAACGACGATCAGCAGCACGAAAATTCGCAACGCCCTGCTGGCAGGCGAGGTCCGGTCGGCCGCATCGCTCCTGGGACGGCCCTACAACCTCGCGGGAACAGTGGTGCACGGCAAGCGCCGAGGGACCGACCTGGGATTTCCGACGGCCAACCTCGCCCCCGACAAGGAGCCGCTTCCACCCCCAGGGATCTATGCGGTCCGGGTCTTTACCGCCGGCCGACGCCTGGACGGCGTCCTCAACATCGGCTTCAACCCGACCTTCGCCGGGGAGGCACGGACCATCGAGGTCCATATCTTCGATTTTCATGAGGATATTTACGGGAAGCCCCTGGAGCTCCTGTTCATCGAGCGGCTTCGTGAAGAAATCCGCTTTGCCAGCGTTCCGGAGCTCCTTGCCCAGATCGACCGGGACATCGTCCGGACAAGGGAGATCCTGGCGGTCGAGTCTTGAACTCCTCCCCGAAGGGAACGAGAGAACAGGCCGCCAGGCGCGGCAAGCTGAAATACTGAAAAAAGAAGGGGCTTCCGACGGAAGCCCCTTCTTTCGTTCCTGCTCAGGAGAGCCCTATTGGCGGGCGCACAACACCTTTTTTTCGGCGCAGGGTCCAGAGGGCCGCAACCGTCGATAGAATCACAAACAGCATGCCAAGCAATGTCGCCGTGGCGCCATAGGCCACCGTCAGATAGGCCATTCCCACCAGGGGCAGCAAACTGCCGCGGGTGAAGAAGCGCAAGACTTCGCTTTGAGCGATCCGGTCGGCGATCGGCGGGCTGATCTTGTAATAGAAATTCACAAAGGCTCGCCCCGCCGCGGTTGGCAGAAGAGAGCGGTCACGAAATGTGCGTAAGATACGGACATGCTTTTCCAGCGGGGTGCCGAACGCGGCGGTGGCGATGAAACATCCGCCGCCCCCGCCGCCGCTGGGAGGCGGTGCCGGAGTCGTGGCTCCGGCTTCGTTCGAATAGCCGGAAGTGAGGCTGCTGCTATAAGAACTTACCCGATAGTAATAGGTCGTACTGCTCGGCAGCCCTGTGTCGCTGTAACTCGTTGCATTGCTGGCCGCGGTCCCGATGAGGGTGTAGCTTCCGCCGGAAGTGGTGGCGCGTTCAATGCTGATTCCCGTTTCCGTGCTGGAGTTGTCCGTCCAACTCAAGTTGATCTGTGATGAGGAAGCAGCGACGGCACTGAGTGCGCTAGGGGGTGCCAGGGGTGTGGTGGCGCTGGCCGCAAGCGAATAACCGGATTTTCCTGCTGCGTTGATTGCCCGCACCTGATAGGTATAAGTCGTGCCATCGCTGAGACCGGAATCCGGATAAGTGGTAACTCCGGCACCGGCTGTGCCAATCAGGCTGTATATACCGTTTGCTCCCGTCTTCCTTTTAATCTCAAATCCCGTCTCGTCAGTGGAGTTGTCCGTCCAGTTCAGGGTTATTGCGCCAGTCGATGAGGCTGAAGCGGATAGACCGCTTGGTGCAATAAGAGTGGCAGCAGTAGCATTAAGGGTAGCCAGCACATCAATTCTTTTTGGTGGAGCACCCGCCAGATCGCCTGCTTTTGTCGTAACTGCTGCGCCGGTAGCCTGAAAGCTAGTCAATATGGAGGCAACGGAAGCCGTGGGCGATTTTTGCTTGAGGATGGCCCAGGCACCTGCCACATGGGGGGTCGCCATTGAGGTGCCAGCCATGAAGCCCCATCCGCCTCCCGGGACCGCAGATATGATCTCGCTGGTGCCTGGAGGGGGGGCTCCACCGGGTGCAAAAAGGGAAAGCATTGTGGGATGATAATTGCTGTACGAGGCCTCTAAATCAGTTTTCGTCGTTGCCCCAACGCTCACGGCAGTGGAAATGCAGGCAGGTGCACTTATCCCATCGGTATAGCCGGAATTGCCCGAGGCGATGACCGTAGCAATTCCTACCGAGCGGAGGGTGTCAATAGCTGCTTTGACAGCAGAATTGGCGTCATCGCAGTTAGGAATAGATGTAGGAGTATACTTCCCTCCTCCGAGGCTCATATTGACGGCAGCGATAGAATGTGTCGTTCTGAGCGAATAAACATGCTCCAGGGCCAAAATCTGGTCCGATGGGAAAGAAAGGGCACAGGGGGCTGTAGAAGAACCACAGTAATAAGTACTGATGAATCTGGAGAAGACCTGGATGGCGATGACGCTGGCGTTCTTGGCCACGCCGGCGATAGGAGTACCTGTGAAACTATCAGGTTTACCTGCCGCGATGCCGGCCACATGGGTGCCGTGCTGGCATCCATCGATGGTGGTTCCCAGCGCCCCTCCGCAATTGACACCCGTACCGGCTCCTGTCTCCGCTTCGGCACCACCGGGGCAGACCGTGGTTGAAGAGTAAGAAGAGGAATCGGGAGCCGTGCCCGTGACTGTGGTGGAATAGCAAGCCTCCGCCACTACTTTGCCGGCCAAAAAGCTATGGGTCTTATCCACCCCGGTATCGAGAATGGCCACGGTCCAGCCCGCTCCGGTATAGCCTGCGGTCCAGGCCTGATCGGCCTTGATCAGCGGGACGCTCTGGGTCAAGGTCGGCGGGACGGGAACATCCTCTTCGATCGAGACGACGAGAGGATCGGCGAGCAAAGCCGTAAGCGCGGCCCTGTCCACTTCCAGGGCGGTAAAGGGGATGTGCTTGAATTTCTTGACGCCTCGGACGTTATGGTGAGCGACGGCCTGTTGCAATTGATCCTGCGCATGTGCGATCCGGGATCGCTGGCTGGCTGCCGCCTGCGGTCCCGACAGCCGTCCCTCGGCCTGAAAAGCGGTGTTCAATCTCACGATGACGCGGACGCTGTCCGTCGCCTGGGCTTTGGCAAGGAGCGCCTGGGAGGCCTTCGGACTGTCCTGCCCGTAAGCCGCAGTCAGGCAGCCAAGGCCAAAGAGTGTGACAAAGGCAAAGGCGATAAGGAATGGGTAAAACCGTCTCCTGAATAGACCTGGCTGACCGGAAATCCGTTTTTCTTTTGCCATGTTCCCTCTTTCCATGCTTTAATTTTACCGGGACCGATTCGACGCTTTTAGGAGAAAAACGCAAGCGAAAAAACGGATCGCTCTGCTAATGCCCGGTCGGCGGCGCCGGCGCATCCTCTGCGATGGACAATACGAGGGAATTGGAAATCAGCGCCCGCAGCGCCGCCGCATCCACCTCCATCGCAATGAAAGGCGTATACTTGGATCGTTTGATCCCCTGCACTTTGTATCCAGCGAGGGCTGCGCCCAGCTGATCCTGCAACCGGGATATTTGCCCCTGTTGTTCCAGGGCGGCCTCTTTCGACAGCAGACCGTCGGCGACAAAGGGCATGTTTAATCTTACGATGATCCGGACGGCGCCGGTCGCCTGGGCCTTGGCGAGAAGATCGCGGTAAGCTTCGCTGACGATTCCGGAAGTCGCCGGATCGCCGCCTGCGGCCCCCTCTTTTTTTTGAGCAAGGCCTTCGCAGGCGTTGAAGGCCAGCAGGCAGCTTAAGATGAAGGCAAACTTTCCCACTGAAATCCTCCTGCGGCCGTTCTTGCTCATAGCGGATGCTTTCCTACCGGCCGGACTGGGCCAGGACATTCGTTATGTACCGATAGAGTTCCCGGGCGTCGGCATCGGTCAGGGCCGCGGGAGGGAAGGCCGGCATGGGGGCCTTGGGTTGCCGGAGAAGCGCGATAAAGGTCTCGGGGCTCTGTAGCTTGTCCGAACCGACCAGCGGTTCGTCAGGCTCCATGATGTTCCCTCCCCCGGGATGGCACTCCCGGCAATGGGCCACGAAGATCTTTTCCCCGAGCGCGTAGGCGGGTTTCCCCTCTGCGCCGGTCTTGCCGCCGTAGACGAGCCGTGCGCCGAACCAGCCGAGCAGGACAGCGGTGATCAGGCAGAGGGTGTAGATGACCGGTGTGACCTTTCGGGCGAGGAGCGGCCGGCGGAAGGCGAAAAAGAGGGCTCCGGCCAGGAGGATCAGCAGGAGGCCGGCCAAGAGCAGCTTCATCGTGATCGGGTTCAGCGAGGCCCCGTGGTAGAAGTGCCGCCAATCCATGTAGCCGAAAAGCGCCGTCGGAAACCAGAACAGAAACGCCAGGACGGCGCAGTTCCGCGCCGTGATCTGAAACCGTTCGCGGCCCGGAAGGAGGGCCAGCCAGCCGAAGAGGGCCGCGCCCATCACCAGACCGATCGGCATATGGACCAGGGCGGCATGGAGCGGATCGGGAAAGCCGATCTGGTTGAGGAGGCGATAAAAGGCGTCGATCCACGCGTCTATCATGGCTGTCTCTCCCTACAAGGGTTGTTGAAAATCGATCCGGACTCCGCCCTGCGGCGATGAGGGCCTCTGCCGGCGGTAGCCGACGGATACCGGAGGCGATAAGGCGGTGCTTTTGACGATGCCAGTATAGGGAAGGCGGTTTTTGCTTGTCAAGGGATATTAGAAAAAGATCGGCGTCGATTGAAAAATGAACTCTCCCTCCCCCGAAGAGAACAAGGAAAAAGGGGAGGGAGAGCCAGGGAGCTACTTAGATGCCTCTTCCCGGTAGAGGCGATAGCGGCGCATGGCGGCGAGGGCCTCGGCGGCCATCTCGACCGTCGAGTAGACCGGGATGCCGGCCCGCTCCATGCGGATCACGTCGGCCATCATGAACTCTTTGCAGGCCACGCAGGCGACGAGGGGTTTGCCCCGGGTGTCGATCTTCTTGAGCACATCCACGAAGGAGCCGAGGATCTCCCCCTGGATGACGGCGATAAAGCCGCTGACGTCGGCGCTTTCCAGGCCGATCTCGATGGTCTGCTTGAGTTGGCCGGGCTCCATGCTGAAGGAGTAGTCCACGGGATTGAGGGTCGTGACGTAGTCGGGAATGATCCGCTGTAGACGGGTCTTCAGTTCCGGCTCCAGGTCGGCGAGCCGCAGGCCGTTGAGATAGAGGGTGTCCGTCGCGGCGACGCCGAGCGATCCCGTGTAGGTGACGACCAGTATCCCGTCCCCCTGGGGCAGGGGCTGCTTGGCGAAGGCCTTCATGAGGCCGAAGAGGTGCTCGTTGTCCCGGGCGCGGATGATCCCGCTCTGGCGGAAGGCGGCGCTGTTGATCTCGTCGTTGCCGGCCAAAGAGGCCGTGTGGGACGAGACGGCTTTCTTGCCCGCCTCGGTCCGTCCGGACTTGAGGGCGATGATCGGTTTTTTCCGCGTCACGCTGCGGGCGACGTCGACGAACCGCCGGCCGCTGGTCACATCCTCCATATACATGGCGATGACATCGATATGCTTGTCGTCGCCGAGAAACTCCAGGATGTCCGTTTCGCTGATGTCCATCTTGTTGCCGATCGTCGCCACGATGCCGAAGTCCATGACGTTGCGGAGCCCCGTGATGATTCCGGCCGCATAGACGCCCGCTTGGGCGACAAGGCCGAGGTTGCCCTTCCCCAGTTCGCCGATCAGTCCAATGGACTGTACCATGCTGTGGTGGGTGTTGAGCACGCCCGAGCAGTTGGGTCCCAGGATGCGGCAGCCGTGGGTTTCGATGACTTCCTTGAGCCTTGCCTGGACGCGTTTGCCCGCTTCGCCCGTTTCGGCAAAGCCCGCCGTCTCGACGACGATGAACCGGACCCCTTTGGCGCAGCACTCCTCGATGGCGGCGGGGGCCGCCTCGGCCGGAACGATGACGATGGCGACATCCACGGCATCGGGCACTGCCGCGATGGCCGGGTAGGCCTTGACCCCCTGGATCTCGGCGCTTTTCGGGTTGATCGGATAGATGCGCCCCTTGAACCCGTGATTCAGGAGGTTCCAGAGGACATTGTAGCCCAGCTTGCCTTCGCTGCCCGAGGCCCCCAGAACGGCGATGCTCTTGGGATAGAAGAATTTTTTAAGATTGGCGGCCGGCGGGGCGGCCGTCTCGGCGTCGGTGGTCTCGCCGATGAAAATCCGGGCGTCCACGACGGTGTGCCCCTGCTCGTAGAGAAAGACGGGATTCAGGTCCAGTTCGCGGATTTCGGGAAAGGCCACGACCAATGCGGAGATCCGCAGCAGCAGGCTCTTGAGCGCCGCAAGGTCGGCCGACTTGCCGCGGTGCCCCTTGAGGAGCGGATAGCCTTTGATCTCCCGGATCATCTCCTCGGCATCCCGGTCGGTGATCGGAAGAACCCGGAAGGTCACATCCTTGAGGACCTCCACGAAGATGCCGCCCAGGCCGAACATGAGAACCGGTCCGAAGTTCGGATCGCGGGTGACGCCGACGATCGCCTCGATCCCGGGAACGGCCATCGGTTGGACGGCCACGCCGACCACATGCTGGAAGCGGTAGCCGCCGACGATTTCCCGGTAGGCCTTCCGGACCTCTTCGGAGTGGTGCAGATTCAGCCGGACGCCGCCGGAGTCCGATTTGTGGACCACATCGGGGGAGACGATCTTCAGGACCACGGGGTAGCCCACGCGATGGGCCATTTCGGCCGCCTCGTCTTCCGAGCCGGCCACGAGGTGGCCCGTCGTCGCGATCCCCATTCCTTCGAGGAGCTCCTTGCACTCATGCTCCATGAGGTAGGTGCGGTTCTCCAGACGGGCCTGTTCGCGGAGCTCGCGGAATAGCGCGGCGGGCAGGCGTGGACGTTCTTCGGCGCTTCCGACCGGCGACGCTTGCCGGGCAGTGGAAAAGTCGACTTTTCGCAAGGCCGCTTCCAATGGCACCTTTCTCCTCCCCATGCGGTTTCTCCAGAATTCCGCTGCAAGCTCTTCTGAAGCAAATCAACAGGCCCTCTCCCCGGGGGTGAGGGCGCAAAACTCTATATTACGGTGAAGAATGCTAACAGGCCGGGCAGGGGGAGGGTATCGGTCCGACCCTGATTTTGGTGTCGGACGCAAGAGGAACTCTTTGCCGGTGTTTGTCTTACAATAGGGACGTTATCGAAAGCCCGCTAGCAGTCGACAAGCCGGTTCTGGATGGCGTAAAGGGTGAGTTCGGCGTTTTTTTTCAAGTTCATCTTTGCCATGACCCGGCTGCGGTAGGTGCTGATGGTCTTGACGCTGAGGCACACCTCGTCGGCGATCTCCTTGACCGCTTTCCCCGAGGCCAGCATGAGCATTACCTGGTACTCCCGGTCCGAGAGGGTCTCGTGGGGCGGCTTGCCGGCGTCGCTGTCCAATTCGCCGGCCAGCTTTTCGGCGAGCGACGCGCTGACATACTTGCGGCCGCAGGAGACCTTGCGGATCGCCCCGATCAGTTCGTCGGGGGCCGAAGCCTTGGTCAGATAGCCCGAGGCGCCGGCTCGAAGGGCGCGGATGGCGTACTGCTCCTCGGCGTGCATGCTGAGGATGAGGACCGGGAGGCGCGGCCGCTCGGCCTTGATCTCCTTCAGGACCTCCAGACCGCTCCGGCCGGGCATGGAGATGTCCAAAAGGACGCAGTCGAATTCGCCGTCCCGGATCTTCTCCAGCGCCTCCTGGGCGTTGGCCGCTTCATCGCGGACGGAAAGGTCGGTCACGTCGGCGAGGATCTGCTTGAGCCCCTCCCGGACGATGGCGTGGTCGTCGACGACCAGTATCCGAATCATGCCTTTTTCTCCTTTGCCTGTCCGGGCGCCGGGTGCAAAAGGGGGATGCCGACGGTGACCGTGGTTCCCTCTTCGCAGTTGCCCGAGATCTTGAGTTCGCCTCCGAAGAGATGGGTCCGCTCCCGCATGCCGATGATGCCGAAGGAGCGGCCGTCGTCGATCTGCTTTTTCGTGATCCCCCGGCCGTTGTCCGCGACGGTCAGGAGAATCCGTCCCTCCTCGCGCTCCAGACGGACCGATACCTTGCTGGCTCCGGCATGGCGGGCGATGTTGGTCAGCGTCTCCTGGAAGATCCGAAAGAGAACCGTCGCCACGTCACGGTCGAGCTCCAGATCGTCCGCCTCCAGTTGCGCCCGGCAGGCGATGCCGGAGCGGTTCTGGAAATCCGCGGCCTGCCATTCGATGGCCGCAGCCAGTCCCAGATCATCCAGGAGACCCGGGCGTAGTTCCTGGGAGATCCGGCGGACCGATTCGATCGTCGCGTCGGCGAGCTTCTCCATCTGTCGAGCCTTGGCGTGGAGCGGCTTCTCCCCGGCGGGCAGGCGGTTCTTGAGCCACGAGAGATCCATCTTGAGGGCCGTCAGGGCCTGCCCCAATTCGTCGTGGATCTCGCGGGCGATCCGGGTCCGCTCCTCCTCCCGGACGCTCTGCTGGTGGGCCGAAAGATTCCTGAGCTCCTCCCGGGAGAGCTCCAGCTCCTTTTCCGCCTGGATCCGCTCGGTGATGTCTTCGTAGGTGACCACGACCCGCCCTTCCCGGAGCGTGTCGCCGATCCGGGAGGAGCGGAGCATGCAGATGATGTCGGTGCCGTCCTTCTTGCGGCAGGGGAACTCGGTGCTGAAGGTCCGCTGTCGTTCGAGGGCGCTGTAGAAACGGCGGGCAAGCTCCTCGTAGTCCGCGTCGGAGCGGTAGAAGAGGCGGACGCTCTTGCCGATCAGTTCCTCGGGGCGCCAGCCGAAGATGGTCTGCACGGCGTTGTTGGCAAAGTTGAAGATCCGGTTTTGGAGGCCGATGACGGCATGGGGGATGGCATCGAGGAGCGACGATTCGAGGGCCTCGAGTTCCTCGAGACGGGTCCGGGATTCCTTCTGCTCGGTGATGTTCATGTTGTTCCCCAGGACCGCGCGGCGGCCCCGGTATTGGATCGAGGTGACGGTCTCCAGGATCCACTTGATCCGGCCGTCGCCGGTGATGATCCGAAACTCGTAGGGCGAGAAGCGCTGCCCCTTCAGCATCCGGACGGCGCTGCGGTGGGCCTGGGTCCGGTCGATGGGATGGACGAGGCTCAGGGACTCCATCCCCAGCATCCCTTCCTCGGTATAGCCGGCATATTCATGGATATGGGGGTTGGTGAACTGGAATTTGCCGTCCTGGAGGATATAGACGCCCGCCTGGGAGCTGTTGGCCAGCGTCCGGTAGAGGTCCTCGTCGAAGGGACGGGCATGACTCATCGCAGTGCTCACTTCCCTTACCTTCCGGTGTTCAGCGTCGTCTGGTCTTCGAAGAACTCGGCGGCCGACTTTGTCTTGCTGCCGCCGGCCTGCGAGACCTTCACACCCCGGGTCGTCATGCCGATGTCCTTGGCCGCCGTTTTGACCTGATACACCTCGCCCTGGGGTTCCAACTGGAGGTCGCCCAAGGGCGCCGTGCTCGTATAGACGATGATGTTTTCCTCCCCGAAGGGGGGACTCACCTCCAGCTCGAACCGGTCATTGCCGGAAGGCAGCTCATAGATCACCCCGCCGTTGAAGTAGTTGTCCCTGCGGAAGGGGTTGGGCAGAAGCTGGATCAGGTTCCCGCCGGCATCCTTATACAATATTCTGGCGAAAAAGGGCTTGTTGCTCTTGAGATAGATCTTGATCCTTTCGCTTTGCCGGTAGGCCTTCTTGTCTGTCCAGAGCTGCACGTTCAAAGGGAGGGAGGGGTCGTCGCCCAGATTTTTACCCTTCTGGATCGCCTGCATCGCCTTTTCGTCGGGGGTGACTTCGGCCTGGATCGCGATTTTGTAGCAGTCTCCCGAGGAGGCGTCTTTGTACCAGCCCTTTTCCAGCTCCTGAACAATCTTGAGAGACGCGTTGGCGTAGGCGCTGACGAGGTCTTTTTCCAACTGGAAGTCTTTGACCTGCGTTTCGCTTTTGATGTAGCTCAGGCTCTTTTCCACGGCGTTGCGCCTGGCCTCGGCCAGGGCCTGCTGTTCGGTCTGCCGTCTGGACTTGTCGTCGCCCAGGCAGGCATATCCTTCGGCATCGGTGATGGTGGACTGGGCGGCGTGGAGGGGCGCACACAGAGAAATCAAAAGCAATAAAACGAGGCATATTCTTTTCATGGTCGCCGTCTCCTTCTCACATTTGGGGCCTGCCGGATGCTTGGTGAATCCTGACAACATTGCCCTTTTCTGTCAAGAAAAGAAGTGCTGCCGGACCATTCCTGCCCAAGGGATTCCGGGCGGTCTTCCGGCTCCGCCAACATTCCCTTGACTTATCGAAATGTTATTTCGTATGCTGCGCCCTCCAAAGGTGCAGTATCCTCTCATAAAATTTTTCACGTTTCGGAAAAAGGGGAATGAATGGACCTCACTGTTTTGCCTTGGCTCCTCTGGTTTTTGGCCGGCATTGCCATCATGCTCGCCGAGCTTGCCGTTCCCGGTTTCGTGATCCTCTTTTTTGGCGTGGGCTGCTGGGGCGCCGCGGTTGTGGCGGTCTTTGCCCCCGAGTCCTATTCGGTGCAAGTTGCCGTCTTTTTGACCGTTGCCGTGATTTCGCTCATCACGTTGCGGAAAGTGGCCATGCGTGTCTTTGTGGGCCGCAGCGAAGGTCCCGATACCGATGATGAGGGGAATGTTCCCAAAGGAGCGCGGGTGACCCTCGAAGAGAATCTGGAGGCGGGCCGGGTCGGCCGGGTGCGCTTTCGCGGCGCCCTGTGGGATGCCGTTTCCGAAGAGCGCATCCCTGCCGGAGCGGATGCCGAAATCATCGGAGTGGACAAGACCAATCGGTCCTGCCTGAGGCTCAAAGGCGTCTCGCCTGTCTTTCCCCCTACCTGAACCCTAACCGTGCAATCAAATTTAAGGAGGAATGTCATTTATGTCTTCGACGCTTGTCGCATTGATCGCCGTCGCCGTCCTGGTCGTTATCGTCCTCGTCAAGGGGGCGCTCATCGTTCCGCAAAAAACGTCCGTCATCGTTGAGCGCCTGGGAAAGTACCATCGCACCCTCGATGCCGGCTTCCATATCCTGATCCCCTTCATGGATCGGTCCGCCTACAAATTCAGCCTGAAGGAAGAGGTGATGGACATCCCCGCCCAAATCTGCATCACCAAGGACAACGTGAGCGTCGAGGTGGACGGCCTCATCTATCTTGAAGTCCAGGATGCCCACAAGGCCGCCTACGGCATCGACAACTACCGCCGGGCGGCCTCGCAACTGGCCCAAACCACCCTGCGTTCGGCGATCGGCAAGATCGACCTCGATAAAACCTTCGAGGAACGGGATAAGATCAATACGGAAGTGATCGATGCCATCGATCAGGCCGCCCTCTCCTGGGGTGTGAAGGTGCTGCGTTACGAGATCAAGGACATCACCCCGCCCATGTCGGTGAAAGAAGCCATGGAAGCCCAGATGACGGCGGAGCGCCAAAAGAGGGCCAACATCGCCACCTCCGAGGGGCTGCGGCAGAGCATGATCAACCAGTCGGAAGGTGAAAAACAAAAGCAGATCAACGAGGCCGAGGGCAAGGCGGCGCAGGTCACGCTGGTGGCCGAAGCGGATGCCAAACGGATCGAACTGATCGCCAAGGCGACGGGCGAGGGGATCAGCAAGGTGGCCGCCGCGATTAAGGATCAGGGCGGAATCGAAGCGCTGAACATGCGGCTGGCGGAGCAGTATATTCTCCAGTTCGGCAACCTCGCCAAGACCACCAACACGGTAATCATGCCCAGCAACGTCGCCGATGTCGCCGGCATCATCGCCGCGGCGATGTCGACCGTAAGAGAAATCAAATAGCGCAATCCGGTCACCCTCCCTCACCCCTTCACGGATCGCAAGGGGTGAGGGCCTTTGCAGGACTCCTCATGCTCGAATGGCTTGCCGATCTCCGGCGCAAAAAGCTGACGGCCGTCCCTTTTCCGGAAACCAGGGAAACGATCGTCCGCTATCGGGTGCTCAAAGAAGACTACCGCCAGGACCCGGCGGCAAGGTGGGCAAAAACAACTGCGCAGTCCCTGCTGCGTAACTTGCTGATGAGACGATTTTGTTAACGACTATCGCCATTTAGAACTCCGGTTCAGCTTTGTGAAAACCTTATGATTGAACTACGACGAAAGGGGGATGAAAAAGATGCGAGATACCGCTGCGGCCCGACATAGTCCAAAACCCTATGAACTGTTCATGCTCTGCCTTTCGCTCTTCGCACTGGCGGCGATAGCGACCACTGCCTTCGTGCCGATCACCGGCGAAAGCCGGACTATTTTGCAGTGGGCCGACACCTTGGTCTGCGCGCTGTTTTTCGTGGATTTTCTCGTCCTCTTCTATCGGGCGCCCAGCCGCTGGCGCTACTTCTTCACCTGGGGATGGGTCGATCTACTCTCCAGCATTCCGTCGATCGACGTGCTGCGGTGGGGTCGCGCAGCGCGCATTCTCCGCGTCTTTCACCTCTTTCGATTGATAAAGACGGCGCGGGTCCTTACCGCCTTCATCCTGCACAAACGGGACGAAAGCGCTTTTCTGGCCGCGGTGCTGGCCGCCATTCTGCTGGTGACCTGTTCGAGCATCCTGATCCTGCAATTGGAGACGGCCGCTGATGCGAATATCAAGGGAGCGGGTGACGCGCTCTGGTGGTCGCTCGTCACCTTGACGACCGTCGGTTATGGAGATCGCTTCCCGGTGACGATGGAAGGCCGTGTGGTTGGTGTCTTTCTGATGGTTGCCGGTGTCGGTTTGCTCGGAACCCTCTCGGGGTTGGTCGCCTCCTGGTTCCTTTCGCCGGCGCAAAAGCGAGACCGGAATGAAACAGAACTCCTGCGGGCCGAGATCGCCGAGCTGCGTACCGGGGTTGCAATGCTGTTGGCGAAAGACACCAACACGCCAGCAACAGAAAAAGAACGTCCGCCCGGGGGCGGACAGTAGAGAGCGACCGATAGCTGCGGAGCGGCAGTGCAACGCCGCCGAGGAGGTTTGCGGTGCAAATCGTCCTGTCGCGATTAGAACTTGCTTTTCATCGAGGGTTGTCATTAAATCGCCCGGAACAATGCATCCCGAAGGGAGAAAAAAGGTGCTGAAAACGCGGCGTCTGAAAACCTGTTGCGGCCTGGGGTTCCTCTGTGTCATTTTCATATTTTTGACCTCCTGCGTGAGCTGGATCGTCGATCAGCCTTCCATTGTCGTCCAGAAGGTCGTGATCACCCCCCTTTCCTTCACCGAGGTGAACCTGCTGATCGATCTGGACGTACGGAATCCGAACCGTTTCGATCTGACGCTCAAATCCTTTCACTGCACCATCGCCATCGACAAGGAAGAACTGGGAAAGGGCAGTCTGCAAGAGAAGATCCTGGTTCCTTCGTCATCGACCACCCGAATTCAGGTTCCCGTCGGGGTGAAACTCCAAGATCTGGGCAGCAGTCTGAAGAACATTTTAAGGGGAGGCGATCTGCCCTATAAGGTAGAGGGAAAGGCCGATATCGGGACGGTATTCGGCAGCTTCGCCGTCACCTTTGCAAAAGAAGGCCCTCTCGGTCTGTGATCTGGCGCCTTGAGGGAGGATATCGTTGCCCCCGGCGCGGCGTCTTGAAAATTGCCGGAATTCAACCTTCTTTAGAATAAGATGAAAAGAGGAACAGGCATCATTATATGAACGTTGATGCAGTGCTGTTTGATTTCGGCGGCGTACTTGCCGAAGAGGGGTTCCGGGAGGGACTCACCGAAGTGGCCAGGGCCAATGGGCTCGATCCCGTGGCCTTTGTGCAAACTGCGGTCGATACGGTCTATGCCACGGGCTACCTGTTGGGAAAGGCGCCGGAGAGCCGGTTCTGGGATGCCTTAAGACAAAAAACGGGCATCAAGGAGAGTGACGATGCTTTGCGGGAGGCGGTCTTCTCCCGGTTTATCCCTAGGGACTGGATGCTCGATCTGGTGAAAAAGTTGAAGGGCCGGGGGCTGACGGTCGGCATCTTGAGCGACCAACTCGACATGCTGGACCAGCTCGACAAAAAATATGATTTCTTTCGCTGGTTCGATGATGTCTTCAACAGTTATCATCTGGGCAAGGGAAAGCGAGATCCCAGCCATTTCGCCGATGTCGCCCGGGTGTTGAAAACAAAGCCCGAACGCCTGCTTTTCATCGACGATGACCAGGGCAATATCGCCAGAGCGCGGCAGATGGGTTGGCAGGCGATTCTGTACACCGATCGCGAGAGCTTCCTAAAGGCATTGGAGGCGATCGTCCCGCTGACGTAAGCCCTGTTCCGGCCCGGGTTCCCGCTTCCCGATCAGGTCGGGACAAACTTTATATGCCTGAGTGATCATTTTGCGGAGTCTCTTCCCATGACCGTCCATAGAATTCCCTTCGCCAAGCTCAGCCCGGACGCCCTACAGGGGGTGATCGACGAATTTATCTCCCGGGAGGCAACCGATTACGGCGCCATCGAGGCCGACCGGGAAACGAAATTCCGGCAGGTCATGAACCGGCTGGAAGGGGGAACGGCGGTCCTGGTCTTCGACGACGAGAGCGAGACCACCCATATCTTTCTGGCCGATGATCCGATTTTAAAAAAAGTCACTGTCGCTTTTTGAGCCTGCCCAGCGAGCGAACGACCCGTTGCTCGTTGAAACTGTAAAGCACCAGCAACAATGCCGCCAGAAGCAGCCCCGCCGATACCAGGAAGATCGTCTCGATCGATCCCGAAATCGAACGGACGCAAAGGGCAACGAACCTGTCGAAATCGCCCAGGATCGCCGGGGAGATCCCCTCGCGGATGGTGGCAATCTTCAGGGGATTGGCGATCACTCCGGGATTTTTGACGAGTTCCGCGACGGAGGCCGGCAATTGCCCCAGAGAAATACCCCTCATTCCGGAATTCATCTCGGCGATGAGGATGGCGCCAAAGATTGCCGAACCGATGGAGCCGCCCAGGCTCCGGAAGAACTGCATAAGCGAGATTACCACCCCGATCTGCTGGGGAGGAAATAGACTCTGCGGGGCTACCATGAAGATGGGAAAGGTCAGTCCCAGTCCGATTCCGGCGAGGGAGGAAAAGGCGATCAGGGCCGGTGTCGTCGAAACTGCACCGAAAAAGCCGAAGCAGAACATCCCCAGGGAGGATAGAAAAAGCCCGCCGACGGCAACGGCTTTGAAACGTCTGAACCTGGAAACCAGCATGCCTGCGACATTGCTCGCCAGAATCATGGAGACCATCATGGGCATCATGATAAATCCCGATTTGGTTGCGCTTTCTCCGCGCACGCTCTGTAGGTAGAGCGGGAAATAGATGGCCGCTCCGAAGACCGCCATATTCCCCAGGGAAGAGGCGATGGCCGACACAGAAAAGATCTTCTCCTGAAAAAAGTGAAGCGAAAGGAGGGGCTCGCGGGAACGCTTCTCGATGCGCAGGAAGAGGATGAACATGGCGATGGAAAAGACCGAAAGCGCCACCATGT
>JAKAFS010000027.1 GCA_021817825.1 Deltaproteobacteria bacterium
CCGGGTGGATCTCGTCGATGGCGAACCGATGAGTAATCATCTCTTTCGCATTGATCCGGCCGCCCGCCATCAGTTCGAGCACCTTGGCCGAGCAGTTCGGATTCGCCCGGGAGCCGTGGACGGCGATCTGGTTCATCACCATCGTCTTGACCGGGATCCGCATCTCGTCGGTCGTCGGCAGGGCGACGAAGGCGACATGGCCGTTCTTCTTGGCGCAGCGCACCGACTGGATGACCGCCTCTTGCGTCCCCGCGCACTCGAAGACCTCGTCGGCCCCGATGCCGCCGGTGATCTCCCGGACGACAGCCACGACATCCTTGCCTCCCTCGTAGTCGACCACATGATCGGCGCCGAGACGGCGCGCGGCCTGGAGACGCTCGCGGCGTCCGACCATGATCGTCCGGCTCCCCATGGATTTCGCGATCTGCATCGTAAAGATGCCGATCGGTCCGGGGCCGAAGGTCACGGAATAGCCCCCGGGGGTGATCCCGGCAAGACGGATGGCCTGGTAGGCCGTCCCGGCCGTATCGACCAGCGAACCCTCTTCAAAGGAGATGTTATCGGGCAGCAGGGTCAGGGCCTTCACGTGGTAGGCGTTGTACTGGGCATAGGCCCCCTGGGACGTGAAGCCGTAGTGCCGGTGACCCACGACGGCCTTGCCGTAGTTGAGACAAAGATTGTAATGACCGGCCTTGCAGTTGGCACAGGTGCCGCAGCCGCAGTGCGCCTCGCCGGCCACCCGATCGCCGGGATTAAACTCCGTGACCCCCTCGCCCAAGGCGACCACCTCTCCGGCGAACTCATGGCCCGGGATGAAGGGAAAGGCCGGCGGCCAGTGGATGTTGAGATAGCCGCCGGAAAAGACCTTCGGATCGGAACCGCAGATCGCCACGGCTTTTATGCCTACCAGGACTTCCTTGCAGCCCGGCCGGGGAATGTCCACCTGTTCGACCCCATACTGATTGGGACCCCTCATCACCACTGCTTTCATCTTGTCGCTCACGGTTCGCAACCTCCTGCCGGATGACGCCGGTCCGAAATCGTCAGGCCCCCTGAGCTAGCCTCGACCGTCGCTCCTTCGTTCTGGAATGCGTTGCCTTAACCGTCACCCACCATCGCGGAACTCCGCAGTGACAGGCTTACTGACGATCCGGCGGGCCAGTGCTTCAAAACACGCCGATCTTGTGCAGCTCGTGGACCGACTTCCACCCTTCGCTCATCGGCTCCTTGAGGCAGGCGGCGAG
Source organism: Deltaproteobacteria bacterium (assembly GCA_021817825.1). Lineage (GTDB taxonomy): Bacteria > Desulfobacterota > Syntrophia > Syntrophales > UBA5619 > JAKAFS01. Next base: position 1,245 of record JAKAFS010000027.1, read on the forward strand.
CTCCTCGCGGGAGCGGAAGGTGAACTTCTCGATCGGCGGCACCTGACCGACCGGATAGGCCTCCAGGATCTCGTCGACCATCAGCGTCAGGTACTTGAGGATCGCCGCGATGGGCCGCTTGGCCTTGGCCGCGGTTCCCCGCGAGGGGCAGCCGACCACGGCCTCGGGGGTGCCGAACCGCTCGATCGCGTTGTGCCCCTGCCCCTGGGCCCATCCCTGCGGACGGCGGAAGGAATCCACCGAGGTGTCGTAATGGGCGCCCAGGCAGTAGTTGCTCCCCTGGGCATCGACGACCACGCCCATGTCGATCATGTCCTTGAAAAGCAGAAGCCCCACCGAAGTTTCCGCCTCGTCGGCATGGATGAAATGGGTGCTCATGGAGTTGTCCCGCGGGGTGGGGTAGAAGAACTCGCGGACCGCCCGGTGCCATTCGACGGTCGTCACCAGGGCCGGCAGGCCGAACCGCTTGAAGAACTCCTGGACCGCCGCTTCGAGCATCCAGAGATGGCCGTGGTTGTTCACCAGGATGATCTTGCGAAATCCGTCGTCCCAGAGCCCCAGCAGCGTATAGATCACGGTCTCGCGGACGACCTCTTCGGGCATGATCACCGTTCCGGCCATGCCGATGTGGTGGTAGGGATGACCTCCGTAGTTCAGGGGCGGCAGGGCCAGCGCCACCTCGCGTCCCTGCTTGGCCGTGTAGCGCCGGACGCCCTCGCAGATCTGGGTCACCATGAAGGTATCGAGCCCGCTGTTGGCATGGATGCCGTGGTTCTCCGTACAGCCGACGGGCAGAAGCACGACATCGTTCCGGCGGCGTTTTTCGATGACGCGCACCCGGGGGGTGTTCTGGATGTAACAGCCGGGCTTGCCGAGCTCGGAAGCGGAGGGAATGCCGTAATCGGCGAGCATGGCCTCGATCTCCTCAGCAGAGGCATCCCAGATCTGTTTCTTCAGCCGGCCGACATTGGTGTTCTCGAACACCACTTCCGGATACTCCGTGGTCATCCATTGGTTCTGCTCTGCCATGCTTCCCTCCTCCTTCCTTTCAGTGCAAAGGTTAAATCCGCTCCTGTTCCGCTGCCCGCGGCCACGGGGCCGGTTCCGGTTGCCCTCGCTTCCCCGCCTCGACCAATACAGGGGGACAGCCGAGTTGGTGAGAGATCCGTCGGGACGCAGCGCGCAGTATCTGCTCGACCTCCTTTTCCTTCTTTCGGTTGAAGCGGATCGAAGGCATCGGCACGGTCAGCGACCCTTCCACCTGCCCGCCCAGGCCGAAGACAGGCGCCGCCATCGCAATGATCCCTTCGCTGTGTTCTTCACGGGAATAGGCGATGCCGCCGTTGCGGATCCCTTCCAGTTCACGCCGCAGGGCTATAGGATCGGTGACCGTATGGCGAGTCAGGGAGGGGAGCGGCCCCGTGGCCAGATAGGCTTCGCTCTCCGCAGGCGCCAAGTGCGCGAGGATCGCTTTGCCGGATGCCGTCGCATAAAGCGGTGCCCGCTCCCCGATCTGCATGCAGGAGCTCAGGGAGCGCAGGGAAAGCTCCCGGGCAACGATGATGATCTCGTTACCGCGGCGCAGGGCAATCTCCGCCGACTCGCCCGTCAGGATGACCAGATCGGAGAGGATGGGGCGGCTGACTTCAATGATGTTGTGATGGGTGATGTAATGGCTGGCCAGCAGCAGAACCTGCGGCCCCAGCAGGTAGCGTTTGTCGTCCCTTCTGAAGAAGAGATATTCCGACTTCACGAGGTCCGCCAGCAGCAGCGACAGGCTTCCCTTGGGAATCTGAAGGTCGGCGGCGATTTCGGCATGCCTCATTCCCCCGTGGCTGAAGGCAACGGCTTCGAGAATCTGAAGCACGCGGTTGGCGGACTTGACCATGCAGACCTCATAAGTTTATATATGTAAACTATGTTTCTGTATAAATATAAAGGTCATCCTTTGGTGGGTCAAGGCATTTTTTACGAGAGGCGGGCGGAACCGGCACGGGTGGCTTTCGAGAAAAGGGGAGAACGAAAAGGTCTATCGCGCCGAAAAAACGGTGCCCCGCCCATGGCCGGTGCGATGTCACGATCGTACACAGCGGATAGTTCACCGGCCGGCCGGCGCCGCGGACAGCCGCGGTTCACAGGGGATGCGACCTCGGGAAACAGGAGGCCGGTCAGCTCTGCACCCAGAGCTTCGGTTGGCCCGTGCCGTCGTCGGTCCCATTGAGGTACCAGTTCTTGCCGAGCGGGTCGACATCCATCCTGGTCACGAACTCGAACGGCGCCTCGAACTCGATGTAGTCGAATCCCGTTTCGGACGAGACCAACGAGTGCCAGTCGCCGGAAGGAATAAGGACCAGATCGCCGGGACCGACGGGCAGGCTGCCGGTGTCGTGCCGGACTTCGCCGGTCCCTTTTTCGATGAAGTAGAAGTGCTCCGGGATGATGGAACTCGTCGGCGCAGGCAGATGGACGTGCCGCGGCGAGTAGGCGTGCGGCGCATAAAACATGCGCCCCAGTTGGAGATCGAAGGAGTCGGACAGGCCGGTCTCCTGATTGATCCAGAAAGTCCGCTCGCGAAACCGCTTTTCGTCGACCAGGGACTGGAGCTTGGCTTCCACGAAGACATAGCCCTTCGGAGAGTCGTTGCCGGTCAACCGCCCGGTGTATTTCGGCACGGTCACCAAGAACAGCGTGAGAGGCGTGGCGCCGGCCGTGATCGAGGCCGCCTCCCCGGGTTCGAGATAGACGCCGGACCGTCGCGACAGCGAATGCTGGGCGGCGACCCCACCCGAGGCGTGCATGATCGTGGCATCCTGTCCCTCCAGGAGGTAGACAACCTGAGTTCGGTCGCTCCGGCTGAAATGGCAGGTCTTTCCGGGATCGATCTCCTCGATCGCCACCTGAACCCGGGTGCCGTCTTCGGCCGGGTTCAGCATGGCCCGAACCCGTCCTGCCGCCACCGGAACCGCGGCCTTGCTGCTGACATTGATGACCTTGATCATGACGTTCTCCAGAGTCTGGGGCATGTAAAGTTCCGGAGATCACCGGTAACCCGGCGGCTCCCCCCTGCCTGTCGATTGATGAGAACTTGGTTTCGGACCTTGAGACTATACGGGTACGCTGTTTTGCATGTCAAGGGAAATGTGGCACAAGCGGCAGTGGTGGAGCGGGGTTAGATGCCGGACGCCGTTGGGAAAAACGCACGAACGCCAAGGACCCCGGGGAACTTATATGGTCTGGATGATCCGATAGGTCTTCTTGCCCTTCCGCAGCCGGATCTGCCCTTGGTCATCCACATCGGCAAGGCCGATCAACTCCTCGACCGCCGTGACCGGCCGTTCATTCACGTAACCGCCCCCCTGGGCGATCAGGCGGCGGGCCTCTCCCCGCGAGGCGCAGAGACCGGCCTCATGAAAAAGTTCGAAGGCAGGGATTCCGGCAACGAAGCATTCCCGGTCTTTTTCGACAGTCGGAATAGCCGTGCTGTCCGCCCCCACTGTCAGGCGGGGGATGGTGCTGGAAGGAAAAAGGGAGGCCTCCACGGGCTTTGCGCCAAAGGCGCCGGCCGAGGACTTCCAGGCCCCCAGGGCCGCCTCTTCCCCGTGGGTGATCTTCGTCGCCTCGAAAGCCAGAACCGCCTTGGCCATGTTGAGCCGGCTGTCGGTCAGGGTCTTGACGACGGCGATCTCCTCGATGGGCAGGAAGGTGAAAAGGGCCAGGAAACGCCCCACATCGGCGTCCTCCGCGTTGATCCAGTACTGGTAGTACTCATAAGGCGAGGTGAGCGACCCGTCGAGCCAGATGGTCCCCTTCTCGGTTTTGCCCATCTTGTGCCCCTGAGAGGTGGTAATCAGGGGGAAGGTCATGCTGAAGGCCGTCTTGCCCTCCACCCGCCGGATCAGGTCGATACCGGCCACCATGTTGCCCCACTGGTCGTTGCCGCCCATCTGCATCCGGCAGCCGTGATTCTTCAGCAGATAAAGAAAATCATAGGCTTGCAGGAGTTGGTAGTTGAATTCGATGAAATTGAGCCCCTTCTCCATCCGGATCCGGTAACTCTCGGCGGTCAGCATCTTGTTGACGCTGAAATGGCGGCCGATATCCCGGAGAAATTCGATGTAATTGAGCTTTGTGAGCCAGTCGGCGTTGTTGAGCAAGAGGGCCTTCCCCTCGCCGAATTCGAGATAGCGGGACAGCTGCTTTTGCAGGCAACTCGCATTGTGGTCGATCTGTTCCCGCGTAAGGATCTGGCGCATCTCGGTTTTGCCCGAGGGATCGCCGATCAGGGCAGTGCCGCCGCCGACGAGAGCGATGGGCCGGTGGCCGTTTTGCTGCATATGGGCGAGCGACATGATCGGCACCAGAGAACCGATGTGCAGACTGGTTGCCGTGGGATCGAAACCGATATAACAGGTCACCGTTTCTTCAGAGAGTTGTTCCTTGATCAGCGGCTCATCGGTAATCTGTTCGATAAACCCTCTTTCCCGAAAGATGTCGTAAACGCTCTTCAACGCGCTGCCTCCCCTTGAACCGATATTCTCCCGCTGGCGGGTGTCGCCTCCGAAGCCCGATCAGGCTGCCTAATCGCCGTCCTCGCCGCCCAGAGGCAGGTTCAGCCGTTCGATGGCCATGGCCCGGCCGCTCGCCGGGTCGCATTCGACGATGACTCCCTGGAGACGGACGTCTCCTTTGGCGATTTCGAATTTGTTGGGCATCTGTAGGAGAAACCGCTGCATGATCGAATCTTTTTTGATCCCGATGACGGAGTCGAAAGGTCCCGTCATCCCGACATCGGTGATGCAGGCGGTGCCGCCGGGCAGAACCCGCTCGTCCGCAGTCTGAACATGGGTGTGGGTGCCCAGGACCGCCGTCACCCGGCCGTCCAGATACCACCCCAGGGCGATCTTTTCCGAAGTCGCCTCGGCATGCATGTCGACAATGATTACCCGAGCCCGTTTCTTCAGCTGTTCGATCTCCCGATCGGCGGTCAAAAAGGGGCAATCCAGGGGGTTCATGAAGACCCTGCCGGCCAGATTGAGCACGCCGACCTGAACACCGCCGCGCGTAGACACCACGACACTGCCGTTGCCGGGAACCCCCTGGGGATAGTTGGCGGGCCTCAGCAGCGTCCGGTCATCGTCGACGCACTCCAGAATTTCCTTTTTGTCCCAGATGTGGTTCCCCGACGTCAGGACATCGATCTGGCGGCCGTAAAGTTCCTCGACGATCTCGCCGGTCACGCCGAAGCCGGCCGCGGCGTTTTCGCAATTGGCGATCACCAGATCGATCCGGTGGTCTTCGACGATCCCGGGAAGCAACTCCCGGATCGCCCGCCGGCCCGGCTTTCCGACGATATCACCGATAAAGAGTATCTTCATGAACCGATCCTAGCGCGCAAAATCGGAGACCCTCGTCTCGCGGATCACGGTCACCTTGATCTGGCCGGGATAGGCCAATTCCGCCTCGATCTTCTTGATGATGTCCTTGCAGAGCACCACCGTATCGTTGTCGGAGATCTTCTCGTTTTCCACCATGATCCGGATCTCGCGGCCGGCCTGAATGGCAAAGCTTTTATCCACGCCGTTGAAGGAGTTGGCAATGTTTTCCAGCTCTTCCAGCCGTTTGACGTAGCTCTCCAGCATCTCCCGCCGCGCTCCGGGACGGGCCGCCGACAGCGTGTCCGCCGCCTGGACCAGGACGCCCAAAAGGGTGTTGCTCCGCCCGTCGTCATGGTGGGTGGCGATTGCCTGGACGATCCGCGGCGATTCGCCGAACCGCTTGGCATAATCGGCGCCGATGGCCGCATGGGTGCCTTCCACCTTGTGGTCGATGGCCTTGCCGATATCGTGGAGCAGACCGGCCCTTTTCGCCTCCTTGATGTTCATCTTCAACTCGGCCGCCATCATCCCGGTCAGGTGGGCCACATCGATGGAATGCTGGAGGACGTTTTGCGAGTAGCTGGTCCGGAACTTGAGGCTGCCCAGCAGGGTGATGATTTCCGGATGGAGATCGTGAACGCCGGCATCGAAGGAAATCCGCTCTCCCGTTTCCTTGATGATCCCGTCCACCTCGGTCCGGACCTTCTTGACGATCTCCTCGATCCGCCCCGGATGGATCCGCCCGTCGGTAATCAGCCGCTCCAGGGAAAGACGGGCCACTTCGCGCCGGACAGGATCGAAGCTGGACAGCACCACGGCCTCCGGCGTATCGTCGACGATGAGATCGATCCCCGTCGCCGCCTCGATCGCCCGGATATTCCGCCCCTCACGGCCGATGATCCGGCCCTTCATCTCATCGTTGGGCAGATTGACCACCGAAACGGTGTTCTCCGCCACATAATCGCCGGCATAGCGCTGGATGGCATAGGCGATGACCTCGCGGGACGCCCGGTCCGCCGTCCGCCTGGCCTCTTCGTCGATCTTGCGGATCGTCAGCGCCGCATCGCGCTTCGCCTCCGCCTCCATCGACTGGATGAGGAAGTTCTTCGCCTCCTCCGCCGTGATGCCGGCGATCTGTTCGAGCTTCAGTTTCTGTTCGTCCAGGATCCGGTCGGCCCGCTCATGCTTTTCGCTGAGCAGGGATTCCTTGCCCAAGAGTTCCTTCTCCCGGTTTTCAATGACCATCTCTTTCTGGGAAAGAAGATCAGTCTTGCGATCGAGATTCTCCTCCTTGGACCGGAGCCGACGCTCCAGGACATCCAATTCACCTTTTCTTTCCCGGGTATCCCGTTCGAACTCGGTCTTGAACTTCAAAAGGTTCTCTTTGGCCTGTAGGATGGCTTCCTTCTTGATCGTCTCCGCCTCTTTTTTCGCCTCATCGACGATCCGCGACGAAAGGTTTTCGCAGGATTCGAGCTTTTTTTGGGAAATGCGCTGACGAATGACGACCCCCAGCGCCGCCCCTACTGCCAGCGCCACCAATATGGCTAGTATCCACATACTGTTATATAGCAAATTTTTCACCTCCTTGAGCGTATTGCATGAAAAACGGTAGTTTCTAATGGGTCAATTCGGGTAGATCTAGGGAAGGAATGCGGGCGATGCTTGGGGGGCGATAAAAAACCCCCGCCTATGCCGTGTTGACGACCTTTTTGAACCGGTTGAAAAAGTGGGCGCCTACTATTGTTGCTTCAGGCGATCTGCCCCCGCTTTTGCAGGTTATCGGCAGAAGGCACACCGCTAACAAGGAAAGGCCCCGGTTCCAAGGTGTTGGCTCAAAAAACGAATGTCAATCACGCGCATTGCAGGGGATATACACTTTACCTTATATCGTTTATCAAACGAACCAATCGTTCCGATCTGTTCTCCAACTGGCTGTAAGCGTCCTGCTTGACCGCTTTGAGCCGCAAATACTCATCCGCAATGTTCAAGGCAGCCAGGATGGCAATTTTCAAGGCATTTTTGTTTCCCACGGCCACTCCCGCCTCGCTCACCTTGTCACTGACATACCCGATGACATCTGCTACGTGTGCATCCCCTGAATCGCTTACGACTGATAACTCCTGCCCCAGTATCTCGACGTCAAAGCGCTTTTTCAATGGACAACCTCAAGGTCTGTTTTAAGGCGCCTTTATCTCCTGAAGCAAATCAAGAAGTGAGTCCACCTTTGCGCGCACAGCATCCCGTTCTTCCTTCAACCCCCCCATTAATTTGTTTGCCTCTTCCAGTTCCGCCGTTGTATTTTTCAGTAACCCCTCTAACTCCAGGTTCCTCTTCTTCAATAATGTATAATCCGTAATCAGGCTATTGATCTTCTTTTCCAACTCATCGAACTTCAAAAATTCCACAAAGCCCCCGTCTTCCTGCCGGATCGAGCCAGAAAGCCCCGCCCGTTACGGACCCGGCACTGTGCAAATTTTGCGTGATTATGACAACCTGCGCAGGGAAAGTCAAGACCTTAATTTCTTAGGATGAGCCCCTGTGGAAGCTCCCCAGTCCCCGCTCCCGGGCCGAGGAACACCATGACCAAATCGCCTTCGGGAAGGACAGAGGGATCGCTTCGCAAAAGGCAGACCATCGCCGCAAAATATGCTATGAAGCAGGCAAGGGATTCGGATCATTCCTGCCGAAGCAGGAATCCGTGAAATCCATCATGCCTTATCCTGAAACGACAAAAGACGGTTTTGGATCGAAAATTGGACGGAGAGGACAATATGATCATTGATACTTTAGCCAACCTTCACACCTACAAACCCCTTCACCCCCTGCTTGGCCAGGTTGTCGCATTTATCGCTAAAGAAGACCTGGGAGCGCTTAAAAAAGGCAGGATCGAGCTTACCGACGGCATTTACGCCAATGTCGACGAGTATGAGACCACCGCTCTGGAAGATACCTTTATCGAATGCCATAAGCGCTATATAGACATTCAGATCATCATGGCAGGGGTGGAACGAATCGGCATCTGCCATACAGAGGAAGCCAAAAGCAGCGCCCTTTACAACGAAGCCGGCGATTTTGAAAAACTGGACGGAAAGTGTGACTTCCTCACCTTGAAAAAAGGCTATTTCGTTCTCTTCTATCCCTGGGATGGCCATGCCCCGGGTTTGAAGATAGATAGCGTACCGGAACGGGTAAAAAAAATCGTTTTTAAGATCCCCGTCACGGGAGGGATGACCGCCCCACTCAGGATTTAACGGCCGGCCGCCGGTTCTCAAAGCCGGGTCGGACCGGTGAATGCGGACCACGGGCCATGGGCTGTTCTTCCGGAGTCGGCATCACCCTTCCAGGTTCACCGCCTCCACCAGCACCTGGGCCGTTCCCGCTTCGTAAAAGCCCAGTTTCTTGGCCGCCCCGGCGCTCAGATCGATCATCCGGCCGTCGATGAAAGGACCGCGATCGTTCACCCGGACGATGAGGCTGCGCTGGTTGGAGAGGTTCGTCACCCGAACGAACATGGGCAGGGGCAAATGTTTATGGGCGGCGCTCAAGCCATCGGGTTTGAAGGCCTCGCCGTTGGCCGTCATGTGGCCGCCCGGCTGCCGGTAGGTCTCATTGCCGTACCAGGAGGCAACCCCTTTTTGCCGGTAGGTTTCCGCCTCCTTGACCGTCATGGGCTGGTAGCGTTTGCCGAACACCACATAGGGCGAGGCCTTGACGCGGCCCTGGGCGATGGCCTCTTTGGGCGAGAGGCCGTCGATGGTTTCGATCCCGTCGTGGGTCAAGGGCCACGAAAGCGGCGCCGTCACCACGTCGAAGGTGAATTCGCCCACCGTATAGACGGTCTTGCCGGCAAATTTGGTCACCTTGTAGACCGCAACCACGGTTCCCTTGGTCAGCCGGTAGGTGGTTTTCACCACCCCACAGGCCGCCAGGAACAGGCAAGGCAGGGTTACCAGCGCCACGGCCAGGAACCAAGCCTGCCTTTTTCTTCTCTTCGCACCCATTTTTCAAGGCAGAAGGGGCCAAAGACCCCTTAACCGTGCTTCCGCTCGCCACAGGATTTTCTCAGGTTTTTCCTGGTGCTTTTTCTTTTCAGGCCTGCCCTCATCCGGTTCGATTTGCTGCGTTGCTTCATAGTCATTCCTCTTTTTGGCTAACGGGTTCATGGAACGATTGCTGCCGTCCTTGTTGTATCCGGGAAAGGTTAGTGCTTCCCGGAGATCCCAAAACCACGCAGGACAGCGGCCAACGGGTGAAACAGCTCCGGCCGGAACGCTCCTGATTTGTCAGGAAATCGTTTTCGACAGTGGAGATATAGGCAAATTCCGTTGCCCGGTCAATCATTTTATCATCGCCCCGCGTTACACCGGCAACAGCGCGGGCCGGCAAGCCGGGGATGCGATCCGCCACAGCCCGAGGAGTGGCGACAAAAGCTATTTCTGGTCCATGGCGCGCAGCCGCTGCCCTTCGATCCTGGCGAACTTGCCCATGAGCACATAGCCCAGCCGCGGCTGCTTCTCCATCAGGGCGGTCAGGGCCGCATTGTTGATCTCGATCAGGTCTGTGTCTTTGGAAATGGCCACTTCGGCAGCGGCCGGAAGACCGTCGAGGTACTCAAGCTCGCCCACCAGGGATTGCTCGGGAAGGGTGGCCACCAGCTTCCCGTTGACCCGGACCTCGGCCTCGCCGTGCAGAACAATGTGCAGCTTCTCCAAGGGTTTCCCCTGTTCGATGATGCGCTCGCCTGCCTTGCAGCGCCGCAAGGTGGCCGCCGACTGAAGCGCCGCTCTCTCCTTGTCGGTGAGCCCGGAAAAGAGCTTGACCTGACCTAGCGCCTTGGACAATTCCCCGGCCCTGGCCTTGTCCGCCCCGAAGGAATGGCCGGCAAAATTTCCGAACACCAGCACGGCAACGCAAACCGCCAAACAAAAACGCCCTTTCAGCCCAGTAGACATGCAATCTTCTCCTTTTCAATATGAGTCGTCGGTTTCTCTGTACCGATACGACGGATCAGCAGGGGATCCCTGCTTCTGTCTGGCACTGCGCACCGGAAGCGCGCTCACCGTACCGGTGTGGGTCTGAACCTGTAGCATCCACATCACTTTGTGGTCGCGGTAATCATAAACGGCCGCCTGTAGACTCTGTAGCCAAAAACCTCCTTTTAAGATGACTCTCCAGCCATAACGGCTTTCACGCTCTAGGGAGCAATCACTGTGCCATCGGGCAATTAGCAGTATTGCACGGCCTTTTCAAGAGGCATCTTGCCGTCGGGCGGCCTTTCCTGCCCACATTGCAGGCAAGGCCGCCCACAAAATGGGCAAATGGCCGCCGCTGTTCACCGGCAATAAAAAAACCGCTCCTTCCTTTACAGAAGCGGGGTCCTGTTAGCCAATTCCCTCTAATTCATGCTAACTAGCGTTGCCCTGTGGCTTTATGAAATCATTCCAGATGTCACGAGCGATCTTCCATTTGCCGTCGCTTTGCTTCTTGAGAACCAGCAGATAATGACCGGTGACCCGCGTGACCTTTCCTTTCGACTTTGGCGTATCATCCCTGGTGAAATCGCCGCTCACAAAGGCGAACGCGTCGCATACCTGGATATTGCCGGCTTTCAATTCCAGCTTGGAACGAATTTGGAAAAAATAGTCTTTATAAAGTGCGACGATGTTGTCTCTGCCGGTCGCAGAAGGCCGTCCCGGCGGCAGCAAAATGGCATTGTCATCGGTCATCTGACCGATCGCCTGGGCATTTCCTTCATTGAATGCGGCATTAAAATCCAACCGCACCTGATCGATCGCCGCAGGGTCATCGACCGCAACTACCGGGCTGCTGCTCGACAGGAGCGCCATGAACACGCTCAGGGCAATCACGTAAAGATTGATTCTGTTTTTCATTCTTTTCTCTCCTTTTTTTCGTTTCGAGCGACCGCTGGGGAAAGCGCCGCGGGATGCCTGACTCGGCAAAGGCCGTTCATTGAACCTCCTGCAAGGTGATGTTCCAGATATCGGGATCACCGGTGGTGGTGGTAATCACCGGGTGTTTCGCCACCCCCAGGACTTTCTGCGTTTCCTCGGGCATGGAGGCGGTCATGTAGGCCTTGAGTTCGCCCATGGTCACGACGCCGTCTTTCGCACCGGCGCTTTGAAAACCATCGGCCTCGCCGTTGAGCCCTTTGAGCAGGGAATGGGTAAAGGCGCCGTTCGCCCAGGAGGTATGTTCGATGGCCTGCCGGTCCGTGTCCGCCCCGACCATGAAGACCCAGCCTTTGGGGATCTTCTTCTCCCGCGCCAGCTTGTTGAGATCGGGCATGATCGAGATTCCCCGGCTGCCGTCCCCTCGGGAAATGAGTTTCCCGGCATGGCACGTATCGGCAAGGAGGACGACATTCTTCGCCTTTTTTTCCTCAAGAGCCCGCCGGACATAATCCATCCGGTAGCCCGTCGCCGGGGTGGAAAGGTCGGTGTCATAGCAGGCAAAATAGACCTTTTCGGGATCTTCGGGGTCGGGGTATCCATGGCCCGCCCAAAACAGGACGATCCGGTCATTCGGTCCGGCTTTGGTCAGCCAGGACTCCAAGGCAATCATGATATTCCTCTGCGTCGCCGTTTCGTTGAGCAAAAGTTTGATATGGCTTTCACTCCAGCCGTGATGTTGGAGCGTCCGGGCAAAGGCCTTGGCATCGTCATCGGCAAAGACAAGATTGGGAAGTCCGTTGTCGGCAGCGTGCCTATATTGGGAAATGCCGATGACAACCGCCCAGGAGGCACCGCCTCTTTGGCTTGCCTCTTTTCCCGCCGGTCCGCTGGTCCCCTGCGGCGATTCGTTTTGCGCGCTTTTCTGCGCCAGGGCTTTAGCTGGGGTCTGAGCGAACCCCGGCAGGTAAATACTGGCGGAAAGACCGCCGGAGTTATCCCAAAAGCCGATATCCGCGCAATTGGGACGAAACGACAATTCCCCGGCAGCGGGCGCTTCTAAAAGAAGATAGCTTCCGACGAGAAATTCTTTTCCGTTCCCTATCTTGCCGAGCAAAGACATCGCGCCGTATTCCGAACTGTAACGCATCTCCCCGGCAGCGCCGATATAGCCGTCTGGACCGCAATCGGATGCAAAACCTTTGTTCCAAAGCCCGTTGGCCCTGATAATGACTTTTTGCCCGGCCTGAAGGGAGATTCCCGAACCCTGCCAGCCGTTTTTGGAACTAACGGTCATTTCCTTTTCGAGACGGTAACCGGCATCGACAGCGGGGGCCGTATGGGTTCTGATGATCGGATCTGCACATCCGGTCAGCAGCGATAAGAAAAAAAAACACAGGATGCAGGGTCTTTTCATAAACCGCCTTTTTAAAGGATGCTCTTTAGCCAGGCTCTCGCGGCTTCAATATCGGTAAAATATTTCAGCAGTTGACCGGAATTGGTCGCCGTCGCCTCATAAAATGATTGAAATTCCTTATTCTGCGAGGGTTCGACAATGGCGCAGGGGATCACTTTCACATTGAGCGGAACGCTTCTGGCCCGAAAATAAGCCGTTGCAATGTCGGTAGGTCCCTTCATGGCACGGCCGCTCCACAGCACTGCTTTGGCATTTTCTTTCCTTATCAACGCAAGCACTTCGCCACGAAGCCTGTCCAGATCATTTTTTGTGATTTCGCCTGTGGCGACGATCTCAAGGATTCCGTCACTCACTGAGGTCGAAAGTTGATAAGAAGTATTTTCCACTCAGCGGCTCCTTGGCTTGGCCCGACACTGTTCCGTGCCTCACTACGCCCGAGCAAGGCACTTGGCTTTTGCCGATCATCGAGATCAGGTCCCCGCCGCTCTGTCTTTCAGGCCGACGGGGCCGGTCTCAGGTTTCCGTGGACGTGGCTCCGGCCGCCGGCAGGTAGAAGCGTTCGGCGTAATCCTTGACCATCCGGTCGGCATTGAACCGCCAGCCCAGTCTCATGATGGCATGCTTCATCCTCCGGACCCACTGGGAGGGGACGCCGTGCGGGTCTCTTTGGTAATACAGGGGGATCACCTCATTTTCGAGGGTTTCGTAGAGGTAGTCGGCATCGCGCCGGTTCTGCACGGCCACGTCGTTGTGCATGCCGCCGTGGCCGATGGCAAAGCCGGTCCGGCCATCGTAGGCCTCGTTCCACCAGCCGTCGAGGACCGAGAGGTTCAACACCCCGTTGAGCACCACCTTTTCGCCGCTCGTGCCGCAGGCCTCCAGAGGCCTACGGGGGTTGTTCAGCCATACGTCCACGCCCTGCACGAGGTGGCGCGCCACATTGTAGTCATAATCCTCGACAAAGACGACCCGCAGCCGGTTGGACGCCTCGTAGCTGAACCGGGCGATGCGCTGCATGAGCGCCTTGCCCTCGTTGTCCCGGGGGTGGGCCTTGCCGGCGAAGACGAGTTGAATGGGACGCTCGGCATCGTTGATGAGCTTCAGGAGCCGTTCGGGCTGGGAAAGGATCAGATCGCTCCTTTTGTAGGCGGCGAACCTGCGGGCGCAGCCGATGGTGAGGATGTCGGGATCGAGGATGCTTTCCAGCTGAGCGATCGTTTCCTGTTGGCCCAGCCGTTCGGACTGACAGACCAGGCGGCGCCTCACGAAACGGATGAGCCGCATCTTGAGGGCCTGGTGGGTTTCCCAGATCTCGCCGTCATCGATCTCCACGACCTTTTCCCAGAGATCCGGATGGATCATGCGGGTGGGCCAATCCTGGCCGAGCCGCGTCTTGAAAAGCTGAAACATCGCCGGAGCCAGCCAAGAGAGCACGTGCACCCCGTTCGTGATATGGCCGATGGGCACCTCGGACTCGCGCCGCTCGGGCCAGAGGGACTGCCACATCATGCGGCTCACATGGCCGTGAATGGCCGAAACGCCGTTGGCCCGATGCGATCCTTTCAGGGCCAGGACCGTCATGCAGAAGGGCTGGCTGTGGTCCTGGGGGTTGATCCGGCCCAGGGCCATGAACTCATCGTGGCTGAGCCCCAGATGCTCCCGGAAGATCCCCAGATGCTCCTCGATGAGGTCGGCCGGGAACCGGTCGTGGCCGGCCTCCACCGGGGTGTGGGTCGTAAAGACCGTGTAGAGGGAAACGCGCCTAAGGGCCCGGTCGAAGGGGATGCCGTCATATTCCATGACCCGCCGGATCTCTTCCAGGATGGCGAAGGAGCTGTGCCCCTCGTTCAGGTGAAAAACTCCGGGGACGATGTTCAGGGCCTGGAGAGTGCGGGCCCCGCCGACGCCGAGCATCAGCTCCTGGCGGATGCGCTGCCGGAGGTCCCCGCCGTAGAGCCGGGAGGTCAGCTCCCGGTCCTCGACGGAGTTGCCATCGACATTCGTGTCCAGGAGCAGCAGCGTCACCCTGCCCACCAGAAGCTTCCAGACCCGGGCCAGAAGCGGCGTGGTTCGCGTATCGACCCGGATCATCAGGGGCGATCCGTGGGCATCGGTCACTGCCTGCAAGGGCAGATCCTCGATCTTGAGATCGATGTAGGCCTCTTCCTGCCAACCGTCTTTATTCAAACGCTGGCAGAAGTAGCCCTGTCGGTAGAGCAGCCCGATGCCGATCAGCGGGATCCCGAGGTCCGACGAACTCTTCAGGTGGTCGCCGGCCAGGATGCCCAGGCCGCCGGAATAGATGGGGAGCGACTCGTGGAGCCCGAACTCGGCGGAAAAGTAGGCCACCGGCCGGTTGTTCAGGTTGCCGCCGTGCAGGGAGCCCCAGGTCTTCTCCGTACCGGTGTACTCGCCAAGCCTGCGGAAGGCATAGTTGATGCGGCTTTCGAGCACCAGTTCCGAGGCCTGCTTTTCGATTTGCTCCGGCGTCACCCGGTTGAGGAAGGCCGTGGGATTGTGTTCCACCTCCCGCCAGACGCGGGGGTCGAGGTCGGTGAAGATGCTGATGACCTCCGGATGCCAGGTCCACCAGAGGTTCCGGGCGAGAGCGCGAAGGCGCTCGTGAAGATGGGTTTCGGATGCGGCCATAGAAAATCTCCTCTCTTCGAATGCACAGTGCAGCCTGTGAAGCCTCTAAAGACAGATCATTTTCCAGGGTCACTTATAGCATCAAACCCATCGGCAAAGAAACAGGAAAAGAAAAAGGGGTTGCTGAGGTGATCGACGCGGCGATCTTTGCCGGTTGACCTTCAGGAGCCGCCAATTCCCGGCGCTTTGAGCCTGGACCGCAGGCCTTCGATCTCGGCGGCTTGAATCTCCAGAAGTTTATGAGCCTTTTGCAACTCAATTTCTTTTTGCTTGCGTTCGGTGATGTCGTTAAGGACCCCCAGGATGGCGGGTTGCCCGTCAAAGAGGACGGGCATCGGCCTGGAAACCACGGTGATCACCGTTTCGTCCCTGCGCCGGATATTCATTTCCAGGGGAGGAAAGGAAGCCTTCTCCTCGATCATCAACCGCCTTTGCTTTTCAAGCGTATCGATGAGTTCGGGAGGAACGAATTCCAGCAGGGGCTTGCCGAGGATTTCCTCCTGCGCAGAGAGCCGAAAGAGGGTCAGAAAGGCCGGATTGACGTAAACGAAGCGGCCGCGAATCTCCACATAAATGGCGATCGGCAGATTTTCGATCAGCAGTCGATGCTTTTCTTCACTCTCCCGCAGGTTTTCTTCCGCCCGCCGGCGTTCGGTGATATCGCGGGATACCCCGTGCAAACTGACGAGCGCCCCCTGAGCATCGCGGATGCCGTTGAGGATCGTCTCCAGCCAGCGTGTCGAACCGTCTTTGTGACGGTACTCCAGGGCGATGGTCACCGCCCGTTCCGGCTCGTCGCCGCCCCCTTGAACATCGTTGGTCAGTTCCCTGGTCAGCGTTTCTATGGCCAGAGACAACGATTCGGGGGTCAGTTGCTCCGGAAGGGTTTGCACCATGCGTTCCTCCTGGCTGAACCCCAGGACCTTTTCAACAGAAGGGCTGACATAGAGGGTGCGCAGCTCCAGATCGGTGATCCAAAGGATATCGGACATCTTTTCGGAAAGGAGCTTGTATTCTTTTTCGCTTTGCCGCAAAAGCCCCTCGGTCTGCCGGCGTTGGACCTCCGCCTGCTCCAGTACCCGGATTCGCTGCCGCATTTCTTCCAAGGACGGTTCACTGCTCGTGGCTGGAGTGGTCATTGCATCACCGGAAAAGAATCGTTTCGACTGCCGCCCCCGGGAGAACCCGATGCTTCCGGTCACCGGAGGCGTGGTCGGTCTTTTTGCCACCATCGAAAGTTGAGCGGCAAACAAAGAGGTTTTCGCCGCACCGCATCCTACCGGCGCGCTCTTCATAGGCCCCGATTCGCGATCCTGACAATATCCTCTTTTTGAGGTTTTTCAAATCAAAATGCGGCTGTGATTTGAGGAGGATAAAAAAAGCGCTCCGGCAAGTCAAGGTCTTTTGTGCCCCCGGTTTCACGCGTTTCCGCAGGCGCGGCTCGGCCAAGGAGTCAAACCCGCGGCAGACGCCGGCACTGCGGGAACGACGGCGGGCGGCATGGCCTTCGCCTCGATCGGGGTCCTCCAGGCGCCGATTCAGGCCGCCTGGTGCTCCCGACCGCTCTTTTCCAGGTAGTATTCGTAGTGGCCGTCGTAAATCCGCATCTGGCCGTGATCGATCTCGAAGACCCGGTTGACGAGGCAGCGCAGGAAATGGCGGTCGTGGCTGACGAGGACCACCGTGCCGGAGAAGTTCTGTAAGGCGGCCAGCAGCGTCTCCCGGGACTGGATGTCGAGGTGGTTGGTCGGCTCGTCGAGGATGAGCAGGTTGATCGGCTGCACCAGCATCGTGGCCAGGACCACCCGGCTCTTCTCGCCGCCGGAAAGACAGTCGATCTTTTTGTAGATGTCGTCTCCCTGAAAGAGAAAGGCGGCGCAGAGATTGCGCAACGTGCCGAGATGGGCCTGGGGCATGGCGTCCTGGACCGTGTCCAGGACGGTCTTCCGGGGATCGAGGATGTCCATGGCATGCTGGGAGAAATAGCCGGGAAAGACGTTGGCCCCCAGGGTCAGGCTGCCCGCCGTCGGCTCCGCCTGACCCGCCAGGACCTTCAGGAAGGTGGATTTGCCGGCGCCGTTGACGCCGACCACGGCGATCTTCTCCTGACGGCGGATCGTCCCGGTGATCCCGCCGAAGACCGATTTTTCGCCGCCGTCGGGACGGGGCCAGGTCTTGCCCAGGGCCTCGATCCGGACCACGTCGTCGCCGCTGCGCGGCGGTTCGGCAAACTCGAATTTGATGGACCGCTGTTCGGCCGGGATCTCGATCCGTTCGATCTTGGCGATCTTCTTGACCCGTGACTGCACCTGGGAGGCATGGGAGGCCCGGGCCGCAAAGCGGGCGATGAACTCCTCCTCCTTGGCCAGCATCTCCTGCTGGCGGCGGTGGCTGGCCAGGAGCTGTTCCCGCCGGATCTCCCGTTCCCTGAGGTAAAATCGTAGTTGCCGCTGTAGGTGGTGATCGTCCGGTTCGCCACCTCGACGATGCGGTTCACGACCCGGTTCATGAATTCCCGGTCGTGGCTGGTCATCAAAAGAGCGCCCTTGAAGGAGCCCGAAAGCCACTCCTCCAGCCAGATGATCGACTCCACGTCCAGGTGGTTGGTGGGCTCGTCGAGGAGGAGGACATCGGGGTTGAGGGAGAGGATCTTGGCCAGGGCGATCCGCATCTTCCAGCCGCCGCTGAAGGACTCGACCGGCTGGTGGTAATCCTCCGGTCCGATCCCGAGGCCCGTCAGGATGAGCTGGGCGCGGCTTTCCAGATCGTAGCCGCCGCGGTGCTCGAACTCGGACTGGAGGTTGCCGTAGCGCTCCAGAAGGTCAGCCAGGGCATCGGCTTCCATGGGCGACCCCATGGCCGCTTCCATTTCCCGGATCTGCCGGCCCAGTTCCACGACCGCCTCGGAGGCGGACATGACCTCGGACAGGGCCGAACGGCCGGACATGGCGCCCACATCCTGGGAAAAGTACCCGCAGACCACGTTGCGGGCCTTGGTGATCTCCCCGCTGTCGAACTCCTCTTCGCCCATGATGAGGCGAAAGATGCTGGTTTTGCCGGCGCCGTTGGGCCCCACCAGGCCGCTCCGGCTGCCGGGCAGGATCTGAAAACTGGCCTCCCGAAAGAGAATCTGGGGACCGTACTGTTTGCCAATACCGCTAAAATGGATCATAAGGTGCGAACCGCCTTGTTAAAGTGCCTTGCTGAAGTGGCCGGTCAAAGTGGCGGATGGCTAACACATCCGGGAGGCGGCTGCAAGACAATTCACGGGGACCGTCGGCGGCAGGCGAACCACCCTGCGGTATCGTTGGTCTGTCGCCGGGTTCGGCATCCGGCAGACCACAGGTCATGGGCCCGGGCCTCATGCCCCACGCTATCGGCCCTTTGCGGCAGGATCGGGTCCACCCGGCGCCGCGGCGTCCATCCCGGCCGGGGGGTTGAAAGAGTCGAGAAAGGACCGGATCCGGCCGGCCGTCTCGGCGCCGATCCCCTCGACCTGCTGTAGGTCGGCAAGCGAGGCCGATTGGATCCGCTTCACATCGCCGAAAAAGGTCAGAAGTGCCCTGCGGCGCGTGGCGCCGATTCCCGGGATCCGGTCCACGAGGGAACGGAGATCCTCTTTTTCCTTCACCTTCCGGTAGTAGGAAACGGCGAAGCGGTGGGCCTCGTCCCGGATTCGTTGCAAGAGAAAGAGGGCCGCGGGCCAGCGGGAGAGATAGACGGGGTCCTTGCGGCCGGGCAGGAAAACCCGGTCCTCCCCCTTGCCGGGGGTGTCGGCGCGGCGGAAACGCCCCTTGCCCCGGGAGGCGCCGGCGACGGCTTCCCCCTCCGGAGACGGTTCAGGGAGCCCCGGCTCGCCAACGGAGGGGTCCCCCCTCTCCCCGCCAGCGGGAAGAGGGGCCGGCCAATCCGCGGCGGTCTTTCGATCAGGCGTCTCCGGGTCATCCCGCTCCTTGGCCAGGGCAATCACCTCCACCTCTGCGACGGCCAGGTCCTTCAGGACGGCCAGGGCGACGCCCAACTGTCCCTTGCCTCCGTCTACCATAATCAGATCGGGAAGATTTTCCCCGCTTTCGTAACGCCGTTTGAGCACCTCGTACATCATGGCGTAATCGTCGGCGCCGGGAACGGTCCGGATCCGGAAGCGGCGGTAGCCGTCCTTAAAAGGCAGGCCGGCGACAAAGGCGACCAGCGATCCCACGGCATATTGCCCGCCGATGTTGGAGATATCGAAACACTCGATGCGGTTGGGGATGCGGTGCAGTTTGAGCTTCTCGGCCAGGAGCGGCAGGGCCGTCTCCGGACGATCGGCGGCCAGGCGGGCGGTGCGCAAGGCGCTCTCGGCGTTCCTTATGGCAATCCCGAGCAGGGCCAGTGTTTCGCCCCGTTTCGGCGTCACGATGGCGACCCCCCTCCCCCGTTTTTCCGAGAGCCAGTCGGCGAGCACCGCTTCGTCCTCCAGCGCCTCGGGGATGACGATCTCGTCGGGAACATCGGCAACGCCGTCGTAATAACGCGCCAGCAGGGAAGAGAGGATCTCGGCGGTCTCGGCCCGCAGCCGGATCAGGGGAAAAACCTTCTGGCCGATGACCCGGCCGCTGCGGACGAAGAGGGCGGAGATCTGCGTCTGGTCCTCTTCCCGGAAGAGGCCGAAGACATCGCGATTTTTGCCCGTCGCCGAGACGATCCGCTGTTTTTCGATCGTTGCTTCGACGGCCGCGATCCGGTCCCGCAGGGCGGCGGCCTCCTCGAAGCGCAGGGCGTCGGCGGCCGCGTTCATCCGGTCGCGCAGATCGCCGATCAGCGCCCGCTCCCGGCCCTCCAGAAAGGCGATCCCGTCCCTGACCAGCCGTTCGTAGGCGTCGGCCTCGATCCGGCCGACGCAGGGAGCGGTGCAGCGGCCGATCTCGTATTCCAGGCAGGGCCGGCGGCGGCCCTGTAGCTCCTGATCCCGGCAGCTGCGAAGGGGGAAAATCGTCTGGAGAAAGCGGAGGGTCTCCCGGGCGGCGCCCGAGGAGGGATAGGGACCGAAATAGCGGGCGCCGTCCTTTTTCGGGCGCCGGACGAGCTGAAAGCGGGCATAGGGCTCCGCAGGATCGATCCGGATCTGATAGTAGGATTTGTCGTCGCGAAAATCGACGTTGTACCGGGGACGGTACTCCTTGATCAGGTTGTTCTCAAGGATCAGGGCTTCCTTTTCCGTCTCCGTGATGATGAACTCCACATCTCGGATCCGGGAGACGAGAAAGGGGATCATCGCCCGGCTGTCGGTCCTGGCGAAATAGGCCCGGATGCGGGCCCGGAGATTCCGGGCCTTCCCCACGTAGAGGATCTCGCCTTCCTGGGCCTTCATCAGGTAGACCCCCGGATTTTTGGGGGCATGCCTGACCTTTGCGTCCAGATCGCCGTCCATCGATTTTCGGACCGTTATTTCTTCGCCTTACCGCTCAGGGTCTTTTGCAGGGCATCGCCGAGGGAGCCGAACGAGCCGGGGGCCTTGCCCACATACTGCTGGAAGTCCTCGATTTCCTCAGCTTTTTCCTCTTCAGCCGCATCCAGCGGCACCAGGGAAATGCGTTTGCCTTCCCGGTCGATCTTTTCGATCTTCACCGCAATGCTCTCCCCTTCCTTCAGGACCTCGGAGGGATGGGTGATCCGCTTCCCCTTGCCGATCCGGGAGATGTGGATCAGGCCGTCCACTCCGGGCGTCAGGGTCACGAAGGCGCCGAACTTGGTCAGCCGGGCCACGGTTCCCGTGAAAGACGATCCTTCGGGATGTTCCGCGACGGCGCGGTCCCAGGGATCGGGCAGGTTCGAACGGAGGCTCAGAGAAACCCGGTTGGCATCCCAATCCAGCTTCAGGATGACCGCATCGACTTCCTGGCCGACGGTCAGCCGCTCGCCGATATCGGTGATATGCTCCCAGGCGATCTCGGAAATGGGAATCAGGGCCTGAATACCGCCGAGCTCGACGAAGGCGCCGAACTTCTGGATGGAAACGACCGTCCCCTTCACGAGCATGCCCTCTTTGAGCGACTGCTTCAGGTTCTCCTTCAGCTTGGCCTGCTCCTCTTCAAGGATCGCCCGGTGGGAAAGGATGACGTTGCGGCCCCGCTCCCCGAACTCGATGATCTTGAAGGAGAGACGCTGCCCCACCCAGTCGGCCGGGGTGGCGATGCGAAAGAGCCCCATCTGGGAGAAGGGGCAGAAGCCGCGGGTATCGCCGGCGACCTTGATCTCGAAACCGCCCTTGACTTCCCGCGCGACCTGCCCTTCCACCGGGATGCCGCCCTTGAAGGCGTCCTCAAGAAAGGCGCGGCCCGCCTCGCCGGCGGCGACCTTGGTCGTGAAGAGCTTTTCATTGTGCTGGGACGACAGGAAATAGGCCTTGACGGCCTGCCCTTCCTGCACGGTCAGATTGCCTTCCTTGTCGAGAAATTCCTTGCGATCCAGATATCCCTCGTGCTTGCCGCCCACATCGATGAAAACCCATTCCGGCGTGATCTTCACGATCAGCGCCTCGACGCGCTGTCCCGGTTTCAGCCAGCCGCGGTCGGGTTCGCTTTCGGCGAACAGTTCGGCAAAACTCTTTTCGCCGCCATCCTCTTCCATTGTTTGATTGTTTTCGTCCATGGTCTCCCTCATGCAAATAAAATGTTCGGCATCTTGCCCTGATCCCTGGTTCCCTGTCAAGGGCAAATCGGCGGTCGGACCCTTTCGCCATCCGGAACCGTCTTCCTGCAAATCGGGACGATCGTTTCTTTTTCCGTCACGATCCGGTCCACCGGAACGTCATGGGGCGCCGCCGGGATCTCCGGCACGATCTGGCAGGCAAAGGCTACCCCGATCTTCGCCGCCTGCGGCACCTGGGGCAAAAAGCGGTCGTAATAGCCGCCGCCGTAGCCGATCCGGTACCCCCGCCGGTCGAAGGCCGCGGCAGGAACGATCACCGCGTCGATCTCCGCCTGCGGAACCGGCCGCAGCCGATCGGCCTTCGGGGCCCGGATTCCGTAGTGACCGGGTTCCAGTTCGTCGAAGGCATCGATTCGGCAGGCGGTCAGTTCCCGCCCATCCGGCCGACAGTGGGGCACCACGATCCGTTTTCCCGCCGCCCAGCCCCGGAGGAGGAGGCGGTCTATCCGGACCTCGCTCGCAAAGCTGAGGTAGACCATCACCGTCGCCGCCCGCCGGATCTCGTCGAGTCCAACCAGCCGCTCCACGATGATCCGGCTCTTCGCTTCGATCTCCGTCGCCGCGAGACCGTCTCTCTGGCAAAGTGCCTGCCTGCGAATATCACCCTTGCCGACCATGCCCGCTCTGTTCCCCCTCCCTACCCGGCTTCCGCGAACCGCGATGCCGCGGATCGCGAAACCGACCGCTATCGTTTCATCTTGTCATAATTTAACCGCAATCACAAGAATCCCTGCCATGTCATTATCCTACCACCTCTCAACCCCTATTGCCTTTTTAAGTTTTGTGTGCCAGCATTGCCTTGCAGTTGTCCCTTAAACCATGACAAGGAGAACATTACATGAAAAAAGCATTTATGTCCGCCACCATTGCCGTTTTCACCCTAGTACTGACGCTTTCCAGCGGGATTATGGCTTCCCAGGCGGCAGAAACGAAGACAGAAAAAGGGCAAAAGGCCAATGAACGCACAACGGAGAAAGACGCGGGAGAAAAGCTGATCCAGACGGGCAAGCAGGTGTTGGAAGAAGGCAAAAAGGCGAACGACGCGACGATGATCAAGAATGGCCAACTGATGATCCAGCAGGGACAGATGATGAAGGACGGAACCATGGGTGCAAAAGACAATAAAAAATAGAGTCATCGACAGTCACTGCCATTCCGCTGCTGGCAACCTAACAAAGGAGGGCTGGCCGATGGGCAGGGAACCGATCTGAGCCATCTTCGGCTCGTTCAACGGAGCCCCTATCCCTGTCCACCCATTTCCAGCATCAGCTTCGAGAGGTCGCGAATCTTGTCGCGCAGCTCTGCCGCCTTTTCGAATTCCAGTTCCTTGGCGGCCTGCTTCATTTCTTCTTTCAATTTCCGGATCACGACGGACAGCTCCTTCTCCGTGCCGTAGGCGGCGGCCGCTTCCGAGACCGTCTCCGGGACGGTCACATAGTCGGCCTCGTAGATCGAGCCCAAAACATGGCGGATCTCGCTCCGAATGCTCTCCGGCGTGATCCCGTGCTCTTCGTTGTACTTTGCCTGCAACTGACGGCGCCGTTTCGTCACGTCGAGGCAGGTCTTGAGCGAGGCGGTCATGACGTCGGCGTACATGATCACCTTCCCCTCCACGTTCCGGGCCGCCCGGCCGCTCGTCTGGATGAGGGAACGTTCGGAACGGAGGAACCCCTCCTTGTCGGCATCGAGGATCGCCACCAGCGAAACCTCCGGGATGTCCAGCCCTTCGCGCAGGAGGTTGACGCCGACCAGGACGTCGAACTCGCCGGACCGCAGATCGCGGATGATGTCCACCCGCTCCAGGGTGTGAACATCGGAATGGAGATACTTGACCCGGACGCCGAGCCCGGCATAGTAGGAGGTCAGGTTTTCCGCCATCCGCTTGGTCAGCGTCGTCACGAGCACCCGCTCGCCCTTGGCCGCCCGGTCCCGGATTTCGCCGAGCAGGTCGTCCACCTGGCCCGCCACGGGTTTGATGACGATCTCGGGATCCATGAGCCCCGTGGGCCGGATGATCTGCTCCACCACCTGCCCCCCGGCCCGCTCCAGCTCGAATGTCGCCGGCGTCGCCGAGACGTAGATCCGCTGGTGGCCGAAGGCCTCGTACTCGTCGAAACGGAGCGGCCGGTTGTCCAGCGCCGAGGGGAGACGAAAGCCGTAATTGACGAGCGTCTCCTTGCGCGACCGGTCCCCTTTGTACATCGCACTGAGCTGCGGCAGGGTGGCATGGCTCTCGTCGATGAAGATCAGGGCGTCCTTGGGGAAATACTCCATCAGCGTCGGCGGCGGCTCGCCGGGCTTGCGGCCCGTCAGGTGGCGAGAGTAGTTCTCGATCCCCGAACAGTAGCCCATCTCCTCCATCATCTCGATGTCGAAATGGGTCCGCTGTTCCAGCCGCTGGGCCTCCAGGAGCTTGTTCTCCGCCTGGAGCGCCCGGAGCCGCTCTCCTAACTCCTCCCGGATCGCGGCGACCGCTCTTTTGAGGTTCTCCTTCGTCGTCACGTAATGGCTGCCCGGGTAGACCGCCGTCCGCCGGAGACTTTCGAGCCTCTTGCCGCGCAACGGATCGATAAGGGAGATCGCCTCCACCGTATCGCCGAAGAGTTCCACCCGGATGGCCTGCTCCTCCTCATAGGGAGGGAAGATCTCGATCACATCGCCCCGCACCCGGAAGGTCCCGCGGTGGAAATCGATATCGTTGCGTTCGTACTGGATCTCCACAAGACGGGCGAGGATCTCATCCCGTGAGATCTCCATTCCGGTTTCGAGGAGGAGCAGCATCCCCTGGTAGGCCTCCGGCGATCCCAAGCCGTAGATGCAGGAGACGCTGGCGACGATGATCACGTCCCGCCGTTCCAGGAGATAATGGGTCGCGGCATGGCGGAGTTTGTCGATCTCCTCGTTGATCGCCGAGTCCTTCTCGATGTAGGTGTCCGTGCTGGGGATGTAGGCTTCCGGCTGGTAGTAGTCGTAATAGCTGACGAAATAGGCGACGGCCGCGTCGGGGAAGAGGGCCTTGAACTCCCCGTACAGCTGGGCCGCCAGGGTCTTGTTGTGGGCAATGATCAGGGCGGGCCGGTTGACGGCGGCAATGACATTCGCCATCGTGAAGGTCTTTCCCGACCCGGTCACCCCGAGCAGGACCTGGTGCGCCTCCCCCCTCTCCAGCCCGGCGACGAGCCGGGCGATGGCCTGCGGCTGATCGCCCTGCGGCGCGTACTCGCTGACCAGTTGAAACGTCCCCATGCCCCCACCTCCCGATCGGACAGTCTGGCACAATTCCCCGGAGCTGGCAAGGGCACCGGGAAGGAATCCTTTGATTGATATGGATATGAATCTGTTTTACGGCAAAGCGACAAGTAGATTCTAGAACAAATGGGTGCAATAGGTTTGCAGACCAGGCAAAGACGCTACTTTTCCGTCCTTTTTTCATCCAGCGGGTAGGCGCATCGGGGGCATACTTTCGGGGGTCCTTTCGGGCGTTCGTCAGAAGCGAGCACCACCAGCGCCCCCACGATGGGGGTCAGAAAAAGACTACAGAACAGATATCCCCAAAAGCCGAACTTCCGGTTGGCACCGATCAAGGCGATAAAAAAACAGAGCCCGACATACACAGCAGCGATGATCATGACATGTCCTCGTAACCCAAGAGTCCACCCACCCGCGACATCCCCGCGGCACGGCGGGGATCTTGCGGGTCAATGGGAAACATACTTCCGACGGATGCTCAGGCCTCCGTTTTGGCGGTTTCCTTGGCCTTCAGATCTGCGGCCTGCTTTTTCCCCTTCGTGAACTGTTCGGAAAAAAAAGCCTTCACCTTGACCGGATCGAGATCCAGGATAGTGCCGCCCGCCTCGAAGTGCTCCACGAACACCTTGTAAAGCGCGTAGGTGGAAGCCCCCGAAATCACCGGCATGGTCACGGCGCCCGTGGTCTGGCCGATGAGCGGAATGAACTTGAGCATGCTGGCGAGGGCAAAGCCCACCGTCACGGGAACGACGCCCCCGATCAGGGAGGTGATGATCGATTTGCCCGCGTCTTCCTTGAACGGAACCTCATACTCGGCGCATATCTTCCTGATCATGTTGAGTTGAATGCCCATCAGGGCGGCGATGTCCACCAACGGCAGGGGAACGAGTCCCACACCCATCGATGCCAGGATGTGGTGCTTGGCCACTTTCTCGAGACGCGCTTCGCGTCCTTCCGTGGCATCCGTGTTTTCCGCTGCCGTTTCTACCGTGGCTTCCGCTTGAGTCTCTTTTGCCTCTTTCATCGGTCATCTCCTTTTCCATTTGGTTCCCGGTGGATTGACTTTACCTGTTTATGACGATGCAATCAGAATACCGATTTCGATATCGGGTTGCTTTCCTGAATCATCACGGGCATGCCGCCCTTGAACACGTTGAGGTAAACGGGCTTGTCCTCGAGCTCCCCGGCGCCATTGAACTTGTACCGCCCGTTGGCGCCCTCCCAGGCGTCCATGTAACGGATCGCATAGGCAAGGTCGGCGGGGTTGCGCGAGCCCGTAAACTGGACGGCCTTCGCCAGGATATGCAACGCGTCATAGCCTTGCGCGGCCCAGGTGTCGGGATCTTTACCGTACCGGGCGCGGAATTTTTGAACGAACGACTGGTTTTCCGGACTTGCGGAATTCGGATTGTACAAATCGAAGTACATCGCACCTTCCAGCGCAGACCCGGCCCGCCGGTGCATCTCAGGGGTGTTGCTGAAGGCCCCGATGATCGGGGTCTTCAGGCCGACTCCGCGGGCGACGCGCAGGAAGTCCCCGGCCCAGGGTTCGAGTCCGGCAAAGAAGATGAGATCCGCGTTGATCCCCTTCAGTTCGTTGACGGGCAACCGATAGTCGGCCCGCGCGCGGTTGTAGGACCACTGGTAAACCAGTTCGGCATTCAGATTGTCCAGGCCGACGCGATACTGATAGGCCAGGTCCTCTCCAAAGGCATCCTCCTCCCAGAGAACGGCGATCCGCCGGTAGCCGCGGTCCATCGTCATCCTGGACAGCGACTGGGCAATCTTTTCACTGGAGTGAATCGTGCGGACGACGTACTGGAATCCGTGCGACGTCATGGCCGTGTTGTTGGCGCCGGTGATGAGGTGCAAAAGCCGGCTGGTCTCGAAGATCGCCGATGCCTTGACGGCGGGCGCATCATCATAGTACCCGATCACGGCGCTCATTGCGGGCGTATCGGCAAACGCCATGGCGATGCGCTCCGATTTTTGCGCGCTGAGGCGGTCGTCCCGCATGACCAGGCGGACGGCATATCCGCCGGCCAGCCGCTTGGTGTTGATCTCGTCCAGGGCCAGTTGCAGACCGTCCGCCATTCCATCCTGGTTCACGGAAAAGGGCCAGCACACCCCGATCAGGACTTCCTTCGCCGGCCGGCTCAGCGCCTGGAATCGGCGCTCCCCCATCTGTTCGTAGGACACTACCTGGGACCACCCGATCCACACGAGGAATCCGGCCGCCACGGCATAGAGGAGCAGCTTCTTCATTCGCTACTCCCTTCCCAGAATAAGCGGAAGCCCCTGATCTCCCGCGCCGATCACCACGACCTTGGCATTGGCCGATTTCGCCAGTTCCTGGGTCGCCTGAATGCCGTGCCACTTGAGGATCGAGGGAGTGAGGCTCTGGTTCACCGTATCGTTGTATAACTTCAGACCGGCCGATTCGATCCGCAGGCGGTCGGCCTCCTTGATGGCGATCGAAGTGCGGTAGACATACTCGCCTTCCTTTTGCTGCTGAACCATTTTGGATTCGATCGCCTCGGAAATCCGCGCCGGCAGGATGATTCCTTCGATCGGCACATCGTCGAGCGTCACAAACCGCGCCGCCAGACGGATCTTCGACTGTTCGCTGACGCGCAATTGAATGGCCTTTTGCGAGGTATACATCTCCTCGGGCTTGAACTGTCCGAACAGGGTTCGGATCACGGACCGGATGTCGGGACGGACCGCCACGTTGACATAGTCCGGACCCACGCTCTGATGCAGCAACGGCAGGTTATCCTTGTCTAGATAATAACGCGCCGTGTACTTCACCCGAACGGTGAGTCCATCCACGGTCAGGACGTCGATCGACTCGCTGTACTGCTGCTTGCGCATGCTATAGATGTACATCTTATTGATCGGCAGGATGATGTGCATCCCTTCCTGATATACCGTATCGATGACGGTACCGGCGCCCAAGCGCCGCCACAGGACGCCTAGTTCACCGGGATGTATCGAGATGACGATCTGGTTGAAGAAGAAAACCACGACCAGACAGAAGAGCAAACCAAAGGAAATCAGGGAGAGGGCGTGCCGCTTCATGAAAGCACCGCTCCGGCGGCCGAGGTTGTCCAGCCCCTCACCGGCGAATTTCATAGCTTTTTCGAGGGAAGCGGATACCGCACCGAGGCGTTCACGAATCGTTTTCATGGTAGGCGTTCCTCGTTCATCGGTTTTTCACTTGTCCGCCGCATCAGGGCAGACATCAACAATACCTTGATTTTGTGGAAGGTGTAAGCTATGAACCAGCAAAAATCAACTATTTTCTCCAATGGGCTTCAAATGATGGGAAACAGTCGTCATTTCATGGAAGAACATCGGCAGGCTCGTATGGCCTCAGGCTGCGACGAACGCGCCTGCGTTTGGCGAACCTTGCCAGAGTGCCGATGACACGGAGGAACCTGTGAATCTGTTTCGCCTTTTGCAAACCCTGGGAAAGAACCCGCGGCGCCGGCTCCTCCGCTGTGCCGTCATATCGGCACTCAGCACCACTGCCGTGGTCGCCGTGGTCACCTACGTTGCCCAAAAGATCAATGAAACCGGGAAGGAGTTCGTCGACCTGCCGATGGCGGCGCTTTTTGTGGCCGGCGTGCTGCTCTATATGGTCTACGAGAGCCGGATGATCGCCCAATTGGCTGCCGACATAGAGGAGGCGATCGACAGGCTGCGCATGCAACTGATCGGCCGCCTGCGCCAGGCGGATCTCTGGCGGCTCGAACACTTCGGCCAGAGCCGGCTGTTCGGAAACATCACCCAGAGCTGTAAGGTCATCTCGTCGAACTCGCAATACCTGGCCCAGGCGGTGCGCTCTATCGTCCTGATCGCAACGATCCTGCTCTATATTGCAACGGTCTCGTTGATCGCCTTTGGACTCCTGACCGCGCTTTTGGCAGTCGCTGCGGCTGCATACTATTGGCTCAACCGGTCTTTGGACGAGCACCAGGAAGAATTGGCCGACCAGGAAGGGAAGCTCTTCGAATGCGTCTCGGACCTGTTCGACGGATTCAAGGAGCAACGGCTGTGCAGCGCCCGCAGTCGCGCCCTCGGCGAGGCGTTCGGCAGGCTTTCGAACGATACGGTAACGGCGCGCAGCGAGGTGCATCGGCAAACCTGGCAATTGTTCGCCTTCGGCAAGACGACATTCAACCTGATGATGGGACTCGTGATTTTCGTGGTGCCTATCTATTCTTCCTCCGTCAGTGCCGAACTCGTGAAGATTTGTGCGGCGGTCCTGTTCATGACGACGCCCCTCTTCGGCCTGATGCAATCGCTGACCGTCCTGCGCGCTGCCGAAGCCGCTGCGGGACGCATGATCACGCTCGAAGGCGAACTCATGGCCCTTGCCGAACAAGGGAGCGGGGAACCGTCCGAATCGGTGCCGGCCGATTTCACTGAGATCCGGATGGAAGGCCTCGCCTTCGCCTTCCCGGCGCCTACCGAAGAGCCCCCCTTCACGCTCGGACCGCTGGACGTCAGCATCCGGCGCGGCGAGGTGATCTTCGTCACCGGCGGCAACGGCTCGGGCAAGTCGACCTTCATCAAGCTGCTGACCGGGCTTTATCATCCGGAAAGGGGACGGCTGACCGTGGACGGAGTGGAGATCTCCCCGGCCCGCCTCGCCGACTATCGGGCGCTGGTAGCGCCCGTCTTTTCCGATTTTCACCTGTTCACCCGGCTCTACGGCCTCGACAAGATCGACAGGATTGCGGCCGAAGACCTTCTGCGCTGGATGGAAATGGAGCGTGCGGCCGGATTCGCCCAGGACCGGTTCACGCGTATCGATCTTTCGACGGGACAACGCAAGCGCCTGGCCCTCATTGCCGCGCTGCTCGAGACCAAGCCCATCCTGATCCTCGACGAATGGGCCGCCGATCAGGATTCGCATTTCCGGAAGAAGTTCTACCGGGAGGTTCTGCCGGAGCTGAGACGCCGGGGGCTGACGATCATCGCCGTGACCCACGACGACCGCTATTTCGACGCCGCCGATCGCCGGCTGCATTTCGAGGAGGGCCGCTTGAGCGAACGGCCCGCGGGCGTGGAGGCGGCAGGATGAAACTCTTCCGTGCCGTGGTCCGCGAAATCCCGGAAAATCTCAACTCCCTTTTATGGATGAACCTTCTGTCTGCGGTGGCGATGACCGCCTTCGTCGGGCTCGTTTCCACCGCCGTGCAGGAGGCCGCCACAGGGCGGATCAGCGCCCGGCTCCTGCTGATGTTCGCGATCACGGTGATGCTGTTTCACATCACACACGTCTACACGCTGGTGACGGCTTCGCAGGATACGGAGCGGCTGATCCACAAGCTGCGCGTCCGCCTCTTCGACCTCGTCCGCCGGGCCGACCTCGTGACCGTCGAACGGATCGGCCACGCCAGCCTCCAAGGCGCGCTCACACAGGACACCCAGATCCTCTCCCAGGTGCTTCCGATTCTGGTCCTCGGTTTCCAACAGGCCGTGATGCTGTTGTTCCTGGCAGCCTACCTGGCGTGGCTGTCGCCACTGGCGTGTCTGCTCGCCTTCGGCCTTGCGGGTCTCGCCGTCGTGGTGCGTTTCCGGCGCGTCAAGCAGCTGCGTAAGTTCATGCAGTCGGCGGCCTCTGCCGAAGAGCGTGTCTTCAACGGTCTTACGGAACTGCTCCAGGGTTTCAAGGAGATCCGAATGAGCGGGCCGCGGGCCGCGGGGGTCACCGGAGTTCTGGCCGAAGCCTCGCGGGAAAGCCGGACGGCCAATGCCCTGTTGAAGGCGCAATGGGGGCGGAATTTCGCCGTTATCGAATCGATGCTCTATTCGCTGGTCGGACTGATGGTCTTCGTCGTCCCGCTGCTCGCGGCCGGTTACCATGAGGTGATCCTGCCGGCGACGCTCGCCGTGATGTTCATCTCCGGACCCGTCTACACCGTCTCCGTGGTCACGCCCTTTGTGACCCAAGCCGAGTTGGCCCTGGAAAACATCGAAAAGATGCAGGAGACACTGGGACCCGCCGCGGAAGCGGCGGCCTCGGAGACGGCTTGCACACTGGGCAAGGACCCCGCTTCGATCGCGCTGGCCGGCGCCGCGCTCACCTACCGGGATACCGGAGGATCCGCGCTGTTTACCGTCGGCCCCATCGCGGCGGAGTTTCATGCCGGACAGATCACCTTCATCACCGGTGGAAACGGGTCGGGCAAATCGACGCTGCTGCGCCTGCTCACGGGCCTGATCCCGCTGGACGCAGGCCGCCTCCTGGCCGACGACGCGCCGCTGGCGACGGACCAGATGCAGGATTACCGGGACAGAATCTCCGCGATCTTCTCCGACTATCACCTTTCGCGCCGGCTCTACTGCATCGACAACCCCGATCCGGCGAGGATCCGGGGCCTGTTGGAGCGTCTGGACCTACAGTCCAAGGTCACGGTGCGCGATAACACCTTCAGCACCATCGACCTGTCCTCCGGCCAGCGCAAGCGGCTGGCCTTTGTGGTTGCCGAACTGGAAGACAAGCCGATCATCGTCCTCGACGAGTGGGCGGCTGACCAGGACCCGCACTTCCGCCGCATCTTCTATGAGGAACTCCTGCCGGATCTCAAGGCGCGCGGCAAGATCGTCATTTGCGTGACCCACGACGAACGTTGGTTCCCGATGGCCGACCGGATCTATCGCATGGAAGAGGGTCGGATCGAAGCGGTTCGGGCCTGACAATCGGAGCATCCCGCCTTTGGCCAATATTCCCTTGACATGCAGGTCCGCTGCTTTTATAGTTTTTCCGCCGAAATCAAAGAGATTCCCAGGGAAAGGCAAGACATCCTAACGTAGGGTCAAAAGTGAAGATGGGCGAATTGTCAAAAAGGTCAAGACGCTAAGCGACAGGGTCCGAAAACGCTTCAGCAATCCCCTCGCTCCCCACCGTAGCCGCGATCGATACGCCAATGCATGGCAGCACGGAACAGCCGACCCCGGAAGAGACGCACATCCCTCGTAAGGATATCCGTATTTTTTATCTCTAAGAAATCACCGGAAGTCAGGAGCTAGCAGTCTGAATGGTATTGACAAAGAGAACAGGTTCACCGCACATCACCGAACCCATTGCCATCATCGGAATGAGTTGCCGTTTTCCGGGAGGCGCCAACTCGCCCGAAGCATATTGGAAGATTCTGGAGTCCGGCATCGATGTCATCGGCGATATTCCCCCTTCCCGGTGGAACAAGTTTGAATACTACGATCCCGACGGAAATGCGCCCGGCAAAATGTACACCATGCGCGGCGGATTCATGGACGTTCCCATCGACCGCTGCGATCCTTCCTTCTTCAACATCTCGCCGAAAGAGGCGACGGACATGGATCCCCAGCAGCGCATCCTTCTGGAGCTCAGCTGGGAGGCTTTGGAGAATGCCGGGATCAACCCGGAAAAGGTTCGCGGCAGAGATGTGGGCGTCTTCATCGGCGTTTCGACGACGGACTACGCCGATGCGTGCATTCATGGCCATCTCGACCGCGTCAACAGCTACTCCCTGACAGGAAATTGTCACAGCGCCCTGGCCGGCCGTATTTCCTTCATCCTGGGACTGGAGGGTCCGAGCCTCGCCATCGACACGGCCTGCTCCTCCTCCCTGGTTTCCATCGACAACGCCTGCGCTTTTCTCCGCCTGCGAAAAACAGACATGGCGCTGGCCGGCGGCTTTAACCTGATCCTGAGCCCGGATCTGCAAATCTGTCTGACCAAATTGCAGGCCCTTTCGCCCGACGGCCTCTGCAAATCCTTCGATGCCGCTGCCAACGGCTATGTCCGCAGTGAAGGCGGAGGGCTGGTGGTCCTGAAAAGACTGGCCGACGCCCGGGCGCAGGGAGACCGGGTGCTCGGGGTGATACGGGGCTCCTTCGTGAACCAGGACGGTCAAAGCACCGGCATCTCCGCACCGAACGGGAAAGCCCAGGAAAGGGTGATTCAATCCGCCCTGAGAGAGGCGGGCATCGCAGAAGCGCAGCTCGACTATATCGAAGCGCACGGCACGGGAACCCGGGTGGGGGATAAGACCGAAATCACCGCCATCGGAAACGTGATGAAGGGCGCCCGCAGCCAGGGCTCCCCCCTGCTCATCGGTTCCGTCAAGTCGAACATCGGACACCTGGAGGCTGCCTCCGGCATTGCCGGCCTGCAAAAAGTCATCCTCTCCCTACAGCATGAAACCATCCCGGGCAATCTTCATTTCGCGACACCCAACCCGAGTATTGCCTGGGGGGAATTCCCCCTACAGGTTGTCGACCAAAACACCCCCTGGCGCAGAAACGGCAAGCCCCGTCTGGCGGGCATCAGCTCCTACGGCTTTGTGGGAACCAACTCTCACCTGATTCTGGAAGAGCCGCCCCTCGTGGAAGAGGATCGGAGCCTCTTGCCGCGGCCCTTTCACACATTGCTCCTTTCCGCCCGCCAGCCGGAAGCGCTCCGAAGCCTGATCCGGCGCTATATCGCCTTTTTGAAAGAGGCCGACGAGACGCAGCTGGGCGACATCTGCCATACGGCCGCGACGGGAAGGGCCCATTTCGATTTCCGCGTGGCCGTCGCCGGCCGCAGTTCGGATGATTTCATCGATGGGCTGACGGAACTCCTGGAACGGGATTCCTTTGAACGAATTGCGAAAGACCGGCGCATCGTTTTTCTCTACACCGGTCAAGGCTCGCAGTATTACGGGATGGGAAGACAGCTCTATCAGACCCAGCCGGTTTTCAAAAAAGCGCTCGACGAGTGTGAAAGGGTGTATCGGGAAACAGAGGGGGCCTCCCTTCTGGACCTCATTTACGCCGAGGATGCGGATCCCGAAAAATGCAATCACACCCGCTATGCCCAGCCGCTGATCTTCTCCATCGAGTATGCCCTGACGCAGCTTTGGCTCTCCTGGGGCGTCCAGCCCTCCGCCACGGCAGGTCACAGCGTGGGTGAATACATGGCGGCATGTCTCGCGGGGGTGATCGGCTTCGCGGATGCGCTCCGGCTCGTCATCCTCCGCGCCCGCCTGATGGGTTCGGCTCCGGGAACGGGCCTCATGGTCGCCGTCTTCGCTTCCCGCGAAGAGGTGGAGCCTCTCCTTGCCGGCCACGAGGGACAGGCCGCCATCGCCGTCCTCAATGCCCCCGACAACGTCGTCATCGGAGGGTTTGCAGAGGCCCTTCGCCCCATCCTGGAAAAGCTGAAGGAAAGGGGCATTCATCATCAGTTGCTCACCGTTTCCCATGCCTTTCATTCCCCTCAGATGGATCCCGTGCTCGACGAGTTTCGCAAGGCCTTTGACCGCATTCCGCTACAGGAGCCCCGGATCCCGCTCATCGCCAATACGACGGCCGCGGCTGCCCCGGCCGGCCTGCTGACGGATCCGGAGTATTGGGTGGGGCACCTGCGGGGCGTCGTGCGCATGAGCGAGTCGCTGGCCTATCTTGGCAAAGAAGGCTATTCCGCTTTTCTGGAGATCGGTCCGACGCCGGCCCTGCTGGCCTTCGCCAAGCGGTGCATCGACCACCCGCAGCTGGTGTTGGCCCCTTCCCTGAAACGCCGCATTCCCGATCTGTTCACCCTGGCCGAATCGATGGGCGACCTGTACCGGGCCGGGTTCGACCTGGATTGGAACCTCTACGATCGCCCTTTCCGCGCCCGCAAGGTGTCGCTTCCCACGTACCCCTTCTCCGGCCAGCGCTATCTCGTCGACAGCGCCCCCCGACCCGCACCGACTGCCGATGGGGGACAACCGGCCGCGCCGCTGTCGGCGAAGCCCCACCCGCTCATCGGTCAACGCCTGGAGACGGTTGCCCTGCCGGGCGCCGTCTATTTTCAAATGGAAATCGCCCGAGGAAAGCACTACTTTTTTGCCGAGCATGTCATCCTGGGCGTGGAGACGGCGCCCGCCGCCGCTCTGCTCAGTTGGGTCTGGCTCGCCGCCCGGGAGCTTTTCCCCGACGAGCCCTTCAAGATGGAGGAGATCGCCCTGATCCAGCCGCTCATCCTTTACGATCGGGACCGGATCGGCCAGATCATCGTCCGGAGCGTGGATGCGGGCAGGTGCGCCTTCGAATTCGTCAGCCGGGAGCTGGACGCCACAGGAGACGCGTGGATCACCCATTGCAAGGGCTGGATCATCAAAGGGGAATTGCCCTCCAGGGAATCCCTTTCCCTACCTGACATACAAAAGCTGGAATCGCAGTGCGATTTTCGTCTTTCGGGCGAAGCGTTCTATGAGGGGATGGAATCCCTGGGATACCGATACGGTTCCCTGTTCCGGAGGATTCAAAAAGCCGAAAGCGCCGACGACGAAATGGCTTGCCATTGGCAGTCGCCGGTCAGAGACGCGAAGACGGAAGGCTACTGGATCACGCCGAACGATCTGGATACGATCTTTCAATCGCCCGCGGTAGCCTTGTTGAAAGGTTCCGCGTCTGCGCCCGATGCCGGCAAGATCCACATCCCTTTCTACATCAAGGGCATCACCCTGTTCCGATCTTTCGTTCCCGGCCCTTACCGCGTCTGCACCCGCTCCTGGATGAAAACCGGGGACAACGCCTCATCGGTGGAAAGCAGAATGGTGGTGTTGAACGCGGAAATGGAGGTTTGCGCCGAGATCGAAGGCTTCGTCAGCGCCGCCGTTTCCAAGCAGGTGCTGCTGCGCGAAGAGCGTCTCAAGCAGCTGAACAAACTGACTTACGAAGAGGAATGGACGCCGCAACCGCTTCCGGCTGTCGGCGCAGGCACGGATCGCCCAGTGAGAACCTGGATCATTTTCGGCGATCGCCAGACCGCCTCCTGCGCTTCCCTGGCGCAGCGGCTGGCGAACCACGGCCGGGTTTGCTTCGTCCAGAGGGGTTCCGGATTCGAGGTATTGGGTCAGGATCGCTACCGCATCGATGGGGAAAGTCCCGACGCCTATGCGGCCTTCTTCGACCATTTGCAACTCGCCTCCCGGGACCGCGCGGACATCGTCCAGATGCTCCCCGCTGCCGGTTCGGCCTTCGGGAAAATCGCGACAGAAGGGATGCAAAGCGAGATCGAAAAGCCGCTGCGCAGTTTGCTGTATTTGACGCAGGCCCTGCTCTCCACGGCCTTTCCGAGTCGATTGTATATCGTCACCGCCGGAAACCGCCGTCTCAAGGACGAGCATTACACGGCAGTGCTGAGCAGTCCCGGCATCGACGGCTTCGCTTCCGTGGCCGAGCTCGAACATCCGGAGCGCCGGGTCACGCACATCGATCTTTCCCTTTTTCCCGAGGAGGCGGAAATCGCCCGCCTGGCCGACGAGCTGTTGGCAGACAGCCCCGAACTGCGAGTCTGTCTGCGGAAAAACGACCGCACGGTTGCACGTCTGACGCACTGGAGACCGCAGGACGATCGGAAAGCCAAGGGGATGCCCCTTCCCGAGGGTCCCTATACCCTGGAAATAGGCGGTGGCGGTCTGGATGACATGCGTCTGGCGGAAATCGAAGGGAGGGAGCCGGGCGCCGAGGAGGTGGCGTTCGAGATCGTCGCCTCGGGACTCAACTTCAAGGATGTCCTGCGGTCCCTGGGCGAACTGAAAGACAGCCCCTTTCGGATCGGCGGCGAAGCGGCGGGCATCGTCACCCGCGTGGGCTCCCGGGTGGAAGGTTTCCGCCCCGGAGATGCCATCGTTTCCCGTGATGTCGCCGGGGGCGGCTTCAGCAGTCACGGCATCGCCCATCAGCGGTTTGTCTACCTCAAGCCCGAATTCATGACCTTCGAGGAGGCCTCCACCGTCTCCGTATCGTTCATGACCGCCTATTACGGTTTGTTCGACCTGGGCAGACTCAAGCAGGGGGAGCGCGTCCTGATCCACGCCGGCGCCGGGGGGGTCGGCATGGCCGCCGTGCAACTGGCCCTCGATTGCGGAGCGGAAGTATTCAGCACGGCAGGTTCCGAGCAGAAACGCGCCTTGCTGCGGGAGCTGGGGGTTGCCCACGTCCTGAATTCCCGGACCCTGGATTTCGGGGACCGCATCAGGGAGCTGACTTCCGGCCGGGGCGTCCAGTTGGTCCTGAATTCTCTGACCGGAGAGTTTCTGAAACAGAGTCTGCAGGTCCTGGCCGAAGGGGGCCGCTTCATCGAACTGGGCAAACGGGAGATCCTGACGCCGGAACAGGTCCGGGCTCTCCACCCGACGGCCGGCTATCAGTACTTCGATCTGGGGGATGTATTGGCGAGTTCGCCCGACAGCAGGAAGGATATCCTGGACGCCGTCTTCCGCAAATTCACCGACGGGGCCCTCCGTCTTTTGCCGGTCCATGTCTTCCCCATCCAAGAGGCGAACCAGGCTTTCCGTTTCATGTCCCAGGCGCGCCATATCGGTAGGATCGCCCTGTCCCACCGTCGGGCGCAGCGGGAAAAGGTTCTGACCGGCGAGACCCCGCTGCGCAGGGACGGCGCCTATGTCATCACCGGCGGCCTGGGGGCGCTGGGACTGGAAATCGCTTCCCGGATGGCCGCTCACCCCGTGGGAACCCTCGTTCTCGTCGGCCGCCGGCCGCCCCAGGGCGACGCCCTCCTCAAGATCGAGGCGATGCGGGCGGCGGGCACGGAGGTGCTGACCGTGGCCTGCGACATCTCCGACAAGGAAGCGTGCGACCGCCTGTTCGGGCGGATCGAGGGGCTGACCCATCCGCTGCGCGGGATCGTTCATGCCGCCGGCGTCCTGGAGGATCGCACCATCGCGCAACAGAGCTGGGAACGCTTCGCCGCCGCCCTCGCCCCCAAGGTGCAGGGAGCCTGGAATCTGCACCAGGCCACCGGTGACCGGTCGCTGGACTTCTTCGTCCTTTTCTCCTCCGTCGCGGCCACGATCGGGAACGGAGGGCAGTGCAACTATGCCGCCGGCAATGCGTTCATGAACGCCCTGGCCCATTACCGCCGAGCCCTGGGGCTCTGCGCCAACAGCATCTGCTGGGGGCCCTGGGCGGAGGTGGGCATGGCGGCGTCCGGGAACCAGCCGGGCTTGAGAATGGCGCAGAAGGGGATCCTGGGGATCACGCTTGCCGAAGGGCTCCCGGCGATGTTCGGCATCATCCAGAAAGACCTGGCCGTGCCGACGGTTCTGGATATGAACTGGAACCTGTTCCTGGACCAGATTCCGGAAAGCCTGGCCGACACCTATTTGGAAAGGCTCAAGTCCGCAACGGCCGGGGCCGCTTCCCCGTCCGTCACGGGCGATGAGCGGGAAGCGTCCGGCAGCAGCCCTGTGCCCCCCCTGCAACAGATCCGGGAAGCCGCTCCGCAGGAAAGGCTGCCCCTCGTTGTGGCGCTCATCAGGAAAGTGGTCGCCAGGGTCATGGGCTACGACGATGCGGCCATGGTGGCGACGGATGTCTCGCTCATCCGAATGGGCTTGGATTCCCTGATGGCCATGGATTTCCGCAATCAACTGGAAAAACGGCTCTCGGTGACGCTGCCCTTCGTATTTTTGACCAATCACGCCACCCTGGAGGATATCGCCGCCCATATCCTCAAAGAAATGAAGGAGTGAGCGAGAGGCCCGCATTCAGAATGAATCTGCCGCCCCACATAGAAAAACGCACGCCCCTGTCTTCGGCGCAGCGACGGCTCTACCTGCAATGCCAACTGCCGGGCGGAGACCGGGCCTACCATTTGCTGTACCTGGCCCGGGTTCGGGGCTCCTTCCCCCTGGACGGCGCGCGGGCCTTCGCCGCCCGAATGATGGACCGGCACGAATCGCTGCGCACGGCCTTTCGTGTGGAAAAGGGGGAATTCCTTGCCGAGGTGCACAGGCAGGCCGACCTCGCGTTCACCGTCCGGGACGAAAATGAATCCGCTCTCGACGCCCTCGTCGAGGCCCTGGACGCGCCATATGAACTGTCCGTCCCGCCCCTCTTTCGCCTCGCCTTTCTCCGCCTGGGCGAAAGAGAGGGGATTTTTGTTTTCAATTGCCATCACCTCGTTTACGACGGCTATTCCGCAGGAATCCTGACCCGAGATCTCCTCGACGCAGTTGCGGGCCGGGACCTGGCCCCCCTGGAGCGCACCTATTCCGATTTCGTGGCCTGGGAGAGCGCTTTTTTTCAATCGGCGGCCTATGAGGAGCAAAGGGACTTCTGGCGCCGGCAGTACCCGAAGGCGCCGAAACGCTGGGCCTTTCCACCCGATTTTCCACCGCCGGCCGCCAAAAGCTTCGCAGGCGATTACTTCATCCGCTATCTCGATTCGCAAGAACCCAAAGCCTTTTCCATGTCCCAGGGGGCAACGCTGTACATGACCCTTTTGGCCGCCTTCTACTGCGTCCTGTACAAACTTTCCGGCCAGGAGAGGGAGGGGGAAATCACCGTCGGCACGTTGGTTTCGCCGCGGGAATCGGGCCATTTCCAGAACGTCATCGGACTTTTCGCCAATACCCTGCCGCTGACCCAGTTTCTGGACCCCGAAACCCCGTTCTCGACCTTGCTGCAGAACGTCCGCACCATGGTGTTCCAGGCGATGCAGCATGCCGACTTTCCCTTCGAACACCTGATCCGCCAGCTGCCTTTTCTCGAAAAGGGGGTGAGGAATCCCCTTTTCGACATCGTGTTCAACTTCGAGAGGGTCGCCCGGCAGAAGATCGACGGTTTCGGAGACGTCGCCGTCGAACCGGTGGATCACTTTGCCAAGGTCAGCATGTTCGATCTGTCCATCGATCTGGTGGAATATGAAGATCAGGTCCGCTTCAAGGTCGAGTATGCGACGACCCTCTTTCGCGAAGAGAGCATGCAGGGGCTGATGGATGCCTATTTCGGCATCATCGGGCAGGTCTGCCGTCGGCCGGATATTCCTGTCGGCGAGTTGAGTCTGATTTCGGAAGAAACGCGGGACAGGCTTCGGCACTGGAACGACACCGGGCGGGCCTTGAAAAAAGGCCGCACCTTTCTGGATCTCTGGAAGGCGCAGGCGGCCCAGCAGGGCGATAATCCGGCCCTGCGTCTGAGGGGGCGGGAATGGACGTACGGGCAGCTGGAGGCGCGGGCAAACCGGTGGGCCCGGGTTCTGACCGACAGGCAGATCGGCGCGGGCTCCGTCGTGGCCGTGGCTCTGGACCGCTCTTGCGAATGGGTGATCGCCCTGCTCGCCCTCTGGAAGGCGGGGGCCGTCTATCTGCCCCTGTCCGCAGCGCATCCCCCCCAGCGCCTCCGGCATCAGTTGACGGACAGCAGGGCCGTCCTTACGATCACCGAAGAGATCCACCGGGATGTTTTCACCGGCCTTTCGCCCGTCATCACGCCGGAGGCCCTGAACTCGCCGGCGGCGGCCGCCGGCGACTCGGAAGGAGATCCCGGGCGCGAACCTTCTGAGGCGCAGCCCGCCTATATCATCTACACGTCGGGCAGCACCGGAACGCCCAAAGGGGTGCTCGTCGATCACCGGGCCCGCATCGGAGAACGTATTCGAGTCTCGGGCGGCGGCCACTGCAACGTCACCAACATCAAGGCTTCAGCCGAGCACTACCTGTCCCGAAACCCTCACTTCTGCCGGTCTGCGCTCGCGCGTTTCACGTCGGCCGATATCCTCGCCATGCTCGACCGCCATGCCGTCCCGTGGGAGGAGCGTCAGCACGGGCAGGTCTTCTGCGTGCGCTCCGCCCAGGACGTGGTCGACATGCTCCGCACCGACTGCGACGCGGCCGGGGTCCATCTCGAGGCCCCCTGC
>JAKAFS010000028.1 GCA_021817825.1 Deltaproteobacteria bacterium
CGGAATGATTTCGT
Source organism: Deltaproteobacteria bacterium (assembly GCA_021817825.1). Taxonomy (GTDB): domain Bacteria; phylum Desulfobacterota; class Syntrophia; order Syntrophales; family UBA5619; genus JAKAFS01. Next base: position 15 of record JAKAFS010000028.1, read on the forward strand.
CGCTGACCCACTGGACAATCAGGTTCTGGTCGACCACCCAAAAGCGGAAAGGATTTTGGTTGGCGGCATAATAGCTGAACGTCGTCAACCAGCCATCGGCAGTGACCGGTTGATTGGTATCGATGAGCGCAAAATTTTTATCAGCGTCCAGTTCCGGCCTGCTGATGATGTTGTTGCCTGCCGCCACGTCGGACTGGGCGCAAACTTTATTCCAGACGATGATGACTTTATTGCCGGTGAGATTGGTAAAACTCGGAGTCGCAGCGGTCGGGGTCTTTCCAGCCGCCTCCGCGATTTCATCACCCGTCGTATAGCCCACCAACTGATACGTCTGGCCGTCGCTGCAAGTTTTACCGACAATGTTCTGGCTGGTATCTTCCCAGGCGCTATAGGAGGCGCCTATGGCCATATCGAGAACCGTGGCCTGATAAGGATTCGCACTGTTCAGACCCGTCGGCCCCAGGAAGAAGCTACCCGCCGAGCCGCCGCTGACGGTCTTGTCGCTGCCGGTTTCATACATCGGGAACTCGGCATTGTTGGCGGAACCCCCGTCCGCCCACGTGCCTGCCAGGTATTTGATGACCGTCACGCTGACCGTTGCCGGGGGGGGAACGTCCGTGCTGCCGGTGGCCGCAAAGGAATATCGGCGGGGCTCGCTCCAGTTGGAATCCAAATAACTGCCGATATTCGTAAGCGGTGAACCGGAGTCGGTCGAGGTATAAAAGGCATAGCATTCCAACCCCGCCTCGGAGTTGCAGGTCGCTGCCGTCACCGGCTCATAGGGAATGGTGCCCGTCGAAGCAAAATAGGCCCCAATGTTCCAGCCCGCCAGGACTGGGACGGGACTGGGGGGCGTGTAGCTATTAACACCCGCTGCCGGGGGAGTGATTTCGTTGCTGACCCACTGAATCGCATCGCCGTCATCAAACACGACAAACCGAAAAGGATTCAGGTTCGCCGCGTAATAGCTGAACTCGGTCAGGAAACCGTCCGCAGACACCGGATGATTGGTATCGATGACCGTGAAGTTGCTAAAAGTGTCCAGAAGAGGCCTCGGGCTCGCGTCGTTTCCCACGGTGATGGAAGCGGCCTGCGCAGAGGACACTGCGGCCAAGGAAACCAGCATTGCGGCCATGATGAAAATCTTCGCCACTGTTCTTTTCATAATTTCACCTTCATTTCTGTCTCAGACAGCTCCCTCATTGTTTCTCGGAGGAACACCACTCAGGATACCGTTTCTAACAAAATGTATTCGAATAATTGGTACTTATATCGCCGTTAAAACTGTCTGTCAAGAATATTTAAAATTTATGCCCAGTACCGCGCCCTTTTCGGGTTCGGAAAGGCATCATACAACAGATGGATTTGATCCAGCATGGCCTCGGCACTGTATGCCCGGGCGGTTTCTCTTCCTTTTTTGCCCAGGGCCGCTCTTTTTCCCGGATTTAGCGAGAGGGACGTGATCGCCTCGACAAGGGCGGCACTGTCCGCAGGCGGAACCAGGAGGCCATTTTCCCCGGGAATCACCAAATCGGGAATCCCTCCGACATTGCTGGCAATAACGGGCTTTCCCATGGCCATCGCTTCCACGATCGCTTTACCCATGCCTTCATTAAGAGAGGGAAAGACAAAGATATCAACGATAGAAAGCACGGCCGCGACATCAGACCTCCAGCCCAGGAATCGGACGTTATCGGCAATGCCGTGATCGGTCGCACACCTTAACAGATCGTCATGGAGTTCCCCATCGCCCACGAAGATAAAGAATATGTCCGGACGGACGGCCAAAATACTTGCCGCCGCCTTGAGCAGATGGATATGGCCCTTGATGGGGGTCAGCCTCCCTACGGTCCCGACGACAAATGACCCGTCCGGAAGACGCAGGCTTTTTTTCATCCCGGCAACATCTGTAACAGGTCGATTATACTTTTCTATATCGACACCGCTATGAATAATCTTGAATTTCTGTTCCCGGGCGATGCCGGCCCGGAGATGATCCCGTTTTTCCCGGAGAGTCAGGGCGACCATCGCGGTCGTGATCCCGGCGGTCCATCGTTCCAGAAGAATGAACAGGCGGGTCTGCCATGGGTTGAAGTAACCCCAGAAGACATGGCCGTGCGGTGTATGGATGATGACAGGGACACGGCAGAGCCAGGCGGCCCAGCGGCCCAGGAGGCCCGCTTTGGAGGTGTGCGTGTGGACGATCCGGGGCTTTTCGTGCCAGAAGATATCGACCAGCGCGAAAAAAGCCAGGAGATCGGAGAGGGGCTTCAAATTCCGCACCAGATGCCGCAGGCAGATGCGCCGAACCTGATGTTTGCTAAGGGACGAGATATTGGACAGAATCGCCTCGGTCTCCCGGTCTCCCGGTCGCTCGGCAGTAGAGATCCCCGTCACCAGAACGACCTCATAGCGCTCCTTGTCGAGGCCGCAGACGGTCAGAAAGGTGTTTTCCGCCGATCCCCCCTTGTCGAAACGGGTGATGACGTGGACGACCTTTGTCTTATTGCATGTGGGATTCATACCAGGCCTGAAAGGCGATCAGATTCCAGATCTGCCAGGAGGTATCCCGCTTGTGATGCATCAGGCTGGCAACCAGTTCTTCGATGGCGGGATAGTGAAAAATCCCCTGCTTTGCGATCCTTTCCCGGGAAAGATGGGTGGAAATGAGATCCTGAAGATCGGTCTTCAGCCACCGGCTGATGGGCATCTCGAAGCCCCATTTGGGCCGGTGGTGCAGGGATTTGGGCAAGAGATCCTTGAAGGTTTCGATGAAAATGTATTTGCCGCGGCCCTGCCGGAGCTTCCATTCGCCGCCGATCCGGAAGGCCAGTTCGCAAACCCGGTGGTCGAGCAGCGGGACCCGTACCTCCAGGACATGATGCATGCTCATCATGTCCACCTTCCAGAGCATATCCGCAGGAAGGGAGATCTTCAGATCGGCATAGAGCATCCGGTTGAGGGGATCGGCGGGCAGACGGCTCAGGGCGGCAGCGAACAGTTCCGGCGCCAGATGGCGTTCCGACCGGTAGTCTGCGGTCAGCAGCGCCTCTCTAGCCTCCGGCCCGAAGAGTTCATTCCAGGCCAGAACCCGCTCCGGCAGCGTCTCTTTGGCCCCGCGCAGGAATTTTTTGATCCTCCGGAATTGCTCCCCGTAGCGGTCATCGCGGGATTCAGGAAGGACCGAAACGATCGGCTCGATAATCCCCTGGCGCAAGGATCGGGGGATCCGGCTATAGCGGCGATACCACTCCTCTCCTTTGTACATGCGGTAGCCGGCGAAGAGTTCGTCGCCGCCATCGCCGGAAAGAGCGACGGCGACATCCCGGACCGTCTCGCGGGACACCATATAGGTGGGCACGGCGGAGGAATCGCCGAACGGTTCGTCAAAGGAAGACAAAACATCGGGAATCGCATCGATGATCCCCTGTGAGCTGAGCAGGATCTCGTGGTGGTCGGTCCTATGAAACGCCGCCACCTCGCGGGCATAGGAGGTTTCGTCATATAGGGGCATATCCTTGTAGCCGATGGCATAGGTCTTTACCGGCCGGGAGGCGTTGCGCGCCATGAGCCCCACGATGACGCTGGAATCGATCCCCCCGCTCAGGAAGGCTCCCAGGGGGACATCGGCGACCATCTGACCGCGGACAGCCTCTTCCAGGGTCCGAAACAGTGCCGCCTTCATTTCCTCAACATCGAAAGACTCCACTGCCTCGCCGGGCGACCGGGGAGCGATGTCCCAAAACTTCTCCTCTTCGACGACGCCATCGTGAACCGTGAGGATATGGCCGGGGCGGAGCTTTCGGATGTTCTTGAAGATGGTATGAGGAGCAGGGATATAATTGAGGCCAAGATAGAGATCCAGGGCCTCCAAAGCGATCTCTTTTTTAACCGTCGGATCGGCGAGGAGCGCCTTGATCTCCGAGGCAAAGAGAAAGCGCTTTCCATCCCAGTAATAGACGAGCGGCTTGATGCCGACAGGATCGCGGGCCAAGACGAGGGCCTGCGTTTTTTCCGACCAGAGGGCCAGGGCGAACATCCCATTGAGTCTGGCAATACCCGCCGATCCTTCCTCCTCGAAGAGGTGAATGATCGCTTCGCTGTCGGTCCGGGATCGAAAGCGATGCCCCTTGCCCTCCAGCTCCGTCCGCAAGGCGGCAAAGTTGTAGATCTCGCCGTTGAAAACCATCCAGAGGGTCTTGTCCTCGTTCGACATAGGCTGACGGCCGGCTTCCGACAGGTCGATGATGCTAAGACGCCGATGACCGAGGCCGCAGCCGACACCGCCCTGATGGCGCAGATAGACATCGGAATCGTCCGGTCCCCGGTGGGCCAACAGGTCGGTCATGCGACGCAAGAGCCCCTCGTCGATCGGACCACCCGTAAAATCAACTTTTCCGCAGATGCCGCACATAGGTGATGTCTAATTTCCGGCCGTCAAGTTTTGAAGTAACAACTTCAAAGTGTTTGTCATCCTGAGTTTCATCCCCTTGAATAATGCTTTGGCGTGCTTATTTTCCGCTGGAAAAACTTTAAGGCAGCTGAGGCCATTGTTTGCCTCTTATTGAGGTAAAAAGTGCTTCAGAAGATCGATTGCTGCCATCAGAACCTCATCCGTTGAGATCCTGTCGAGACATAAGGGTCGCACGCAATTTTTTTCTCTGCAAGGACGACATGGCACCTCTTTCTGAATGACCCGATATCGATCCTGCGTTGTGTAAGGTCCGAACAGCCGGGGATCTTCAGGGCCAAAAAGAGCAACGAGCGGGGTTTGGGTCGCAGCGGCAATGTGCATGGGACCACTGTCGTTGGTCAGCAAAAGATCGAGTCGGCCAATGATGTAGGGAAGTTCATCCAGGGGTATGGATCCAGAAAGGTTCAATACGTCAGATTGTATCCCGCTCTCGATTGCAGATGCGATATTTCGCTCTGCCGGTCCTCCCAGAAGAATGATCTGAGCGTTGAAGCGCTCAATGAGTTTTGTGGCAACACGGGCAAAACGTTCCGGCGCCCAGCGCCGATTGGCTCGATCGCCACCCGGATTGATTCCGATCAGAATCGTTCCCGGCAATCCTGCGAAGATACATTCCCATTTCGCTGCGATATCGGGGTTCCAGAAGATCTCGATTCCGCGATCATCTAAAACGGCTCCGGTTTTTAATGCGATTTCCTGCATCGCATCGACAACATGGCGCCCCTCAAATGTCGAGGCCGGGACCACGTCAGTGAGGAAGTGGCCGAATCCATAGCGATCATGACCGATCTTGACCTTGGCGTTGAGCAGTGAAAATAGAAAACCCATTTTCAGCGCACCGGTTCGTGTACTGATCCGATAGAGATTGACAATTTGATCGAATTCCTTCCGGTGAAGTGTTTTAACTAATTCAATAATATCTAAAAAGCGTTTTTTATCCGTTCTCAATTCGCGAATCGGAAATGCATAAACCTTCTCAAAGTAAGGGTATGCCTTAGCAATCAGTGCCCCCTCGGAAGAGGTGAGAAGGGAAATGGTAACGCAACCCTTTCCAGTGTTAAAAATAGACCGGATTGCCTTGGATGCAAGAATAAGATCCCCGATCCCGGCTATCAGAATAATCAGAATTCTCTGTGGGTTTTTGGTTATCAATGGTGTTCGGGTACGTTTAGAGTTATGAGGGATTTTCTTCCTCTGACTTTGAATTTATTGCACTTCCAATTTTTGCTGATGGGCATCTGCGCGGCGGGGCAAAAAAGATGCCAGCAAAAATGCGCTTAACAGTAACAGCAAGTAACAGGAGAGCACCGTCAATCGACCGAAGCCTTCCCAGGGAATACCTATCGAAGGGATGAACATCATGGTAGTAAAAGAAGCGCCGATGCCGAATACAATTGGCAGCAGAGCTGTGGCAAGGGTTGAGACCCTTGAAGACCAGACGTCGTAATAGGTGGCACCCCAAAACAGGATTGTAGCGGGAAGGATATAGCGCGTGGCGGTGACGATCACCGTCAGATTAATTTTTTCAGCTATAACGTTATACATCAAATATGAATCTCCGAGATCCTGAAGCTTTAGATCGAAAGCATTGCCCGGTAATATATAAAGTGTCCAAAGAATCAGGCTAATGATGATTCCTTTGATGATCGAAGATGCCTCCTGGGCCAAAAACCAGGCCGCCAGCAATAATGGAAAGGCTGTAATATGTACCGTATTTTCCAAAGTGCTCGACGTTCCCAGATAGAAAAAGACCACCCAGAGGGCCATCCAAGTCTCTCTTTGTAGCTTTTCCTTGAAGAGCACAAAGAGGACGGGTGTGTGACATGCCAGAGAAAGTGCTTTCCATTCAACAGCCATTGGATAAGCAATGATCACTACAGCAGGCGTAAAACATGCGGCACCCAAGAGTATGATATGATTTCTTCCTGGTACGCCCCGCAAGCGAAACCATAAAAAAACTACGGCCAGAAGCAAAATGAAACTTGCCAGAATCCATCTGTCGGGTAAATCCACCGCTGCGTAGGCATTAAAATAAGTCAGCCTACGAATGGCGAGCCCTGTCCAAACGGAAAAAAAGATAACTGGCCATGCCTGCCGATGTTTGGCGGCGGCGACAAAACCGATTAACGGGATCGATAAAGCTACCCAGTTCAGAAGATGGTAGGGGTTGGCAGCGAGAAATATGAACGAAAAGACAGCAGTGAATGTAAATAAAATGAAGCTATCTTCGTTGATTATTTTTTTACCCAGAAAATATTTGAGCAGCTTATAGATGGCCACCGAGCAAGACAGAAAGAGAAGAGCCAGGATTGGATGGGCCATCATAAAATTGGCGCTAAAGGGCAGGCACAGTGAAATTGCATCGGGAAGACTGAACATCGAAGCGAATATTGCTATTGCGCCGATTATCAACACGCCGCCGGGAATAGCGAATGCCCCACCAAGTGTCCTTTGCCGAGGCACCTCGAAAAGTGCGGCATAGACTAATAGGATGGCCAAAACAATGGTCGCAAAGATTAGGATAAGGCCGGCAGGACTTGCGGGCTGTTGGACGAGCTTCGCGAGACGCTGCCGGTGAAGTTCCTCAATCGTTGAAACGTAGGGGACGCCTGTATAGATTCGAGTGAATTCTTTTTTAATTAATGAATATTGATCCGTGGCTCCGCTCATCAAATCAAGCGCCGGTAAAGCCAGAGAGGGATAAAATGGAGAAACTCCTGCCAAAAGCGACAGGGTAGGAGCCCAATCAATTTGAAGTACTCTTTGAGGACCTCCTTTTTTTATGGGTTTGCCTGTCAAAACAAAAGGGGTCTCTATGACTAGAGGGTTACGATCCGTGTGGAACCCCCTATAGTCCATCCCGTGCTCGGATGTAATCAGAACAATATCCTCATCTGTTGTGAGGCTGACCAGTTTTCTGACATAATCGTCAAACAGCGGTAAGGCTTTGAGACACTCTTTGGATGCGGGAGTTTGAAGATGACCTATATGATCGAGACTGACGAATTGAACGACTGCGAAATCCCACGGATGCTTTTTCAGAAAAGGATAAGCCTGGCGAAAAATATCATGAGCGGCTTTTGCATACTCGCTGAATGCAAATGATTGCTTTCTATAGGCATTAATGTCAGTGTAAGCACCATAAGCGCCGCTGATTAATGGCCCAAAAAGAGCAACACGTTTCCCCTGTAAGGACATTCGTTTGAAGATGTTGTCATATGTCGCCGTGCCTGGATGAAAATCATCCATCAACGAAAAGGGGCTGGCCATGATCCCCGCAAATATTGCTTTATCTCCTGCCATTGACAATGGCGTGGACAAAACCTCCGAAGTTCCCCAGGCGCCTTTCTCCCGGTATTGGGAAATAAAAGGCATGTGGTTGCTGAAAACAGCGTCCTTCTGGAGGCTGTCTATCAGGATAACCAGAATTCTTCCTTTTTGCGTCGGAATATCGATACTTCCAGAAGACGTGTTAGGAACCTGCCTGTTGTGGGCTGTCAGCAATGCTGAAATACCGTAAAAGAACATACTCAAGAAAATGGCCAGTGCAAAAAAAATGACAAGTGTCTGTCTTTTAAATATTTGTTTAAGTTTGTTTATTCCCATGGCTGGCTATTCATCTTTCAAACTGTCTGAATAAGTCATTTAGAAATGCTTCTATCCGATCAAACCATCGCCTTATCGCGCATGAGTTCAAGCACACGCTCCGGCGTGATCAATCTCATGCAGTCATGGGTTTTGATTTTACAAGTACCAAGATTGCAACCAATGCAGGGCAGCTCGTCGATTCTTAAAACGTGATGCATGCTCCCGATAGGTGCCCAATTTTCTTTGACCGTAGGACCCATGAAAGAGATAGTGGGAACATTGAGCGCCACGGCGCAGTGCAGGGGACCGGAATTGTTGCAGACCAGGAGTTGGCACTCGGCAAGAAGGGCGATAAAGCCTCGTAAATCAGCATTATTGTATACGCTAAGCTCTCTTTTATCGCCCTTGACACTGGCCAGGACTTCCTCGATGACCGGGCCATCGGAGGGACCGCCCATTAAAATGACTTCCGACCCGGAGCGGCAGCGAATCAGATCGATCAGTTCGCCGTAATGAGCGGCCGGCCAGCGCTGGGTCGCATAATAGGCGCCGGGATGGATGGCGATTTTGCTTTTCGTGAGCAATCCACGGTTATCGAGCCACTGCCTCGCCGACTTTTTTTCCTCTGCCGATACATAGATCGCCGGCTTTCTATTCATCGCGAAGAGAATGCCACTTTTCCCAAGGAGGTCGAGCAGGGAATCGACCGCGTGCCGATTGCCCTCTATATTTATCTCAGGATCGTTGAAGAAGATCTCCCGGCCAAAGGCGGCAAAGCCGATCCGACGGGAAGCGCGGCTCAGGCATGTCAGAAACGCCGTGAACAACTCTTCATCGGCATGGAGATCGATGGCCAGATCGAACCGTCGCGACCGCAGTTGTCGGATTCGTCTCATCTTCTCCAGCAGGGAGACCCGACGGTCATAGACGATCACCTCGTCCACATGGGGATTGTTTTTGAGTATCGGGGCATTGGCCGGTGTGGCCAGGACCGTCAGCCGGGCCTGGGGCCAAGCCTCCTTGAGGGCTCGAAAGACGGGCGTGGACAGCGCCATGTCACCCACCCGGTCGATGCGGATGCAGAAGATATGTTGGATATCCCGGAACGGAGCCATCCCTTTCCGATTCGCAAAGGGCAGGCCAAGCGCTTTCGCGAACAGGCCCCGGGAAGTGAGATAGAGGGTTTTTAGACTCGCCTTCAGAGAGGGTTCAGGTGCGCGTGGCATGGGCCTCCAGGGCGTTGAACACCTTCAAGCCCGTCAGATAGTAGCAGGCAACGGCCGCAGCGTTGACCGCCTTTTTGGAGTATTCCGTAATACCATAGTCCGGCCTGATCCTGATGTTGTCGAATCCGGTCTTCCGCAGATAGGCCCGCAGGGTGTCGGCGGAAAAATGGAAGAGGTGAATCTCCCGTTCGCCCTGGGTAAAGAGTCTCAAGGGTCTGCCTTTTGCGACCCTGTAAGCGGCCTGCATGACCAGGTCGTTGACGTTGGGGACGGCCACGATCAGCAGCCCCGAGGGCTTGAGGATGCGCCGGGCCTCTTGGAGGGACCTGAGCGGGTCGGCGACGTGCTCCAGGACGTGCCAGAAGGTGACTACATCAAAAAAAGCCTCCTCGTACCGGGCATCGATCAACTCTCCGCAGAAGATCTCCCCCTTCAAGTGCTCTCCGGCATACCTGGCCGCATAGGCAGAGTATTCCGTTCCCCACACCTGCCACCCGCGGTTCTGGGCCAACTGTAGGAACGTTCCCGTGGCGCACCCCACATCGAGCAGGCGCCCGGGGCTACAGCGCTTCTCCAGGGCTTCCAGCCGCCGACGCCACATCCGCCCCCGTTCCTCCTTCTGGGCCGCCAGCCAGTCGGCATAGTAGTCTTCGTCGTAATGGGTCGCCAGGCCGGTCAGGTCCGGGACGGGATCGACGCAGACCAGGCCGCAGCGAAGGCATTTGAGGACATACTGGGGTTTCTGGTCCTCCTCGACGATCCGGAAACGGGTTTCTCCGCAGAGGTTGCAGCGGGCTCCCGTGGGGTTCGTCATGCCCTCCCTCCCAGAAGCTCCTCATAGACCCGCTCTGTTTTTTGTACATTACCCTCGATACCGAAGAGCGCCTCGGCCCTCTTGCGCGCCTCGGTCCCGAATTTACGCCGGAGCGGTTCATCGGTTGCCAAGGCCAGGATCTTTCCGGCCATTGCCTTCGGGTCGCCCGGAGGGACGATAAATCCCGTAACCCCTTCGACGACGGCCTCTTTCGTTCCGCCCACGTCGGTCGCCACGACGGGCTTTCCTGCTGCCATGGCTTCGATCACTGCCCGCGAGAAGGCCTCGGCCGTCGACGGCAATACAAAGATGTCCGCGCTCCCAAGGAGCTCTGCCACATCCTCTCGGTAACCTGTCAGGACCAGGCGATCGGCCATTCCCTTATCCCGGGCCATCTGCCGGCAGGCATCGGCGTAGGCTTCGTCGACAATTTCCCCTACCAGGACGAGACGGAGGGCAGGGTCCGCCAAGAGGCCGCAGGCCTCGACAAGGGTCTTCTGTCCCTTCCGGGGCTCAATGCGCCCCGTCGACAGGACCGTGAAGTCTCTCTTCCCAGAAGGAATTTTTTTTATGCAAAACCGGTTCAAATCCAGTCCATTGTAAATGGTCACAAATTTTTTTTCTTCCCTCACCCGCTTAAACCTAGCCCGGAGCGCCCCGGCAACCAGGATGATCCGTGTCGAGAACCAATAGGAGAGCGCATCGTAGCGGTCCTGGGCAGCATCCCGGATATGGAAGACCAGGGGAATACGCCTCAATTTAGCGGCCACACCGCCATAGAAAGTATTTCTTGGCCCGTCCGTGTGGACCAGGACGATATTGAATTCTTTCATTATTTTCAGTAAATTACGGATGGCCGCCAAGATCTGGAAGAGGTTCCCGAAGCGGATCGCCGGCAAATCCAGGACCACTACGTCGATCCCCTGTTCGTGCAGTTCCCGGGCAAAATCCTCCCCCGAAGGGACCAGGACGTACGGCCGGTACCGCTGGTCGAGACGGGTCACCAGCTGAAACAGGCTTCTCTGACCGCCCCACCGGAGGTTGCCAAAGGTGGACAGGTAAAGAATACTCTCAAGATTTGCTGGCATGAGTTTTATTTTCGATCAATTGATCGTAGAGGTTTTCAATCTGCCGAACCATCTTCGACTGCGTGAATTTTGCTTCGTAGACCTGCTTGCCTTGCTGCCCCATCCGCTTTCTGAGATCGGGATCACGGACCAGTCTTTCGATGGCACCGGCCAGGCGATCGGCGTCTCCCGGCGGCACGAGATACCCATTGGCACCCTCTTCGACAATTTCCGGGATTCCGCCAACCTGGGTCGCGACAACCGGAAGCCCCGATGCGCTGGCCTCGATCAGTGCGACGCTGAGGCCTTCCCTGTACAGGGACGCCAAAACAAAAAGATCGGCAATCTGCAATAGCGGCTGAACCTCTTCTTGTTCTCCGGTAAAAATGACCTTTTTCTCGATCAGAAGATCGGCACTCCTGGATTTCAGCGCCTCTTTGAGAGGGCCGTCTCCCACCACGAGCAGTTTCAGGCCCGGCCGGGATCGGGAGGCTCTCTCAAAGGCATCCAGCAAAAGATTATAACCCTTGTTTTCCGTTAATGACGCCACGCTGATGATGACAACATCGTTTTCTTCTATTCCCCACTGCCGTTTTCGGCGCATCCGTTCTTCCGGTGTCGAAATGACGGGAGGAATATCAGCGCCATTATAGACCACACAGGTCCGTTGTTCTTCAATCCCTTCATCGTCGATAACGAATCGTTGCACTGCCCGGCTGACGCAAACGACCCTATCGGTAAACCGCGACAGGAAGCGGTCGACGAAGAAGTTTCTCTTCTTGAATTGAGTATAGGTGCTGTGCACATGGGTGACCATGACAGGCAGGGGGGTCAGAAAGGCGGCGAGCCGGACAAAGGTCGATGCAAAATAACCATGTGAATGGATAAGTTGAATCGCCTCTCTCCTGATGATCCGTGCCAGAGCAATCACCTGTAGGGGATCGTGATAACTTTTGAGGTGCAGGACTCTCACGCTTACGCCTCTGGCGGTCAGTTCATCGGCAATGGCTCCCCCACGAACCAGGCAATAGACCTGTACATCGTATTTATCGCTGTCGAGATGCAGAACGAGCGAGGCAATGACCTTCTCGAGGCCACCGACCTTCAAATCCTCAACGATGTGAATAACTTTAATGCGCTTGTTCATTCAGACAGGACTTTTTAGCAGGGACAACAAGGATTCCATCCGCTGGACATAGGTATGCCTGGCGAGACATTCCGTCCTTCCTCGCCTGGCAATGGCCGCTCTTTCATCCGGATGGTCGAGATAGTATTTGACCTTATCGCCGAAGTCACCGGAATCCTGAAACGCTGCCAGATGCTCGCCCTCCTTGAAGAGAGAGAAAACATCCCGCTGACGATCGCAGATGACAAAGGCGCCACAGGCCAGGGCCTCGAAAACGCGGGGGCTGGCCTGATAGACGGGGAATTTGCCTTCAGGATCGTGATAATGTGTGGCCAGGACAATCTTACTGGCGCTGTAGATTTTCAACCATTCCTCGGGTGCCGTATGCGCGCCACGCATGCACCGCCGGAGGGGTGAATTCAGATCCAGACTGTCCCATCCGGGTCCCCAGATCGCAAGATCCAATCCGGAGATCTTTTCAAACAGATGAGCCCGTTCGGGATAGTAAGAACCGACGAAGACAATATCGCTTCCGTATTTTTCTTTGTCGGCGGCCGTGCAGGCAACGGGAAAATGGCAGTCCGGATCGCAGGCCATCGGCAACCACCGTGCATCCTTGATTCCCGCTCCATTGAGAAGCTCGATCGCTTCCGTTCCCTGACAGAAGATGTGATCGTAGACCGGTGCAACAACGACGATCGGCTGAAAATTCAGAGGGGCATCGATCGTCCATAAAATGGACGTGATACCCGAGTTCTTCAATGCCTTAATGGTTTTTACGGAAACCCTATGCCCTCCCGTGACGACCGCAATGTCCGGCCTCACCTGCGTGGCAAGCGAAAGCAGCTTATCGTTGATGATCGCCTGATCGAACCGCTGGAGCATGTTAGCATACCGCCGCAACCTCCCGGGAATGACGTGCTGCCGATCTTCAAAGATGAAGAGCTCATGTCCGAGTGACCGGATCGCCTTTTCCAGGTATTCAGTAATGGTGAAAAAATGGGGATTGTGATGACCGCTGAAAAGGATTTTCATGATTTCGCCAGGGAATCCCTCTTGGTTCTGACCCAGGACTTGAGCAGCAGATAATAGCCACTCCAATGCAGGGGACGTAGCTTAACGGCCTTCTGATATTCCTGTAGCGCCTGCTCGGCCAGCCCCTTTTCCAGATAGAAGATGCCGCGCATGTTGAAGGCGTGATACTGGAAATAGGGAAGCTCGGCACGAATCAGGGGATTGGTAGCAGCATGCCTCGCCAGATACTCCAGCAGGACCAGGCGCGTTTGCTGAAATTCAGCACTTTCGGAATAATTCTGCCCATGCAGAACCCATTGCTGGACGAAACCCGGCACATACCGCAAGACGGCCCCGGACGCAAAAAGCCGGACAAAGAATTCCGCATCATCCAAACCGGTCAGCAGGGGATCGCTCGAAAACCCGCCGATCGCATGAAACAGAGTTCTCTTCATCATGATGGTCTGCATGGATATAAGCCCCATGCTTCGAGCCATGCTTTTCAGACATTCTCGACTTGTAGCCTGGCGGCTGACAAAGCGGTCAATCAAGCGTCCATCATCATAAATGCGTTCGTAATCGGAATAAATCACCTCCGTATGAGGATGATCTAAAAAGGCATCATATTGCAGTTTTAAACGGCCGGGGTTCATGATGTCGTCTTGATCGAGGAAGCAAACGATGTCCGCCCCGGAATTGGCGACGCCGCTATTCAAGGCGGCGCCTTTTCCCGAATGACCGATCCTTATGAGGTGCAGGCGGTCGTCTTGAAAAGATTGCACAATCGCCGTTGGATCCTGCTTCGATCCGTCATCGACGACGATCAATTCCCAGCGGACCCCTTGTTGTTCCCGTACGCTCCCGATGCTTCTGGGAAGCCAGGCCGTCCCTTCAAAGTACGGTATAATAACGGAGACCTGCGGTTTCATACGGTGTCGGGGAAGATTTTTAGGTTTTTTTTCATCGCCGGTAAGCAATCGCCTCGATCACTTCTCCATACGGCAGGCCCAATCGACACAGAAGAGCTTCTTTCGCTGCAAAGGCGGTTCGTCCTCGTCCGGGAGGCGGAGGAACATTCCCATCTGTTTGACGTTGTTCTGAAATCAACAAGCTATGGTCATAAATTTGCGCCGCCGTTGTAGAAAGGGTATGAATATTCCATTCCTGAAAGGAACTTCTCCTCAGTAAGAATTCGATGCTCCGGGAGGAAAAGATAAAGAAGTGCCTCGGGGGTTCAAGAGGACGCCACGAACTCCCGAAGACTCTGTGGCCAAGACTCTGGTTGTTTGGTGTCGTGATGACCAACCGGCCCCCTTTCCTGAGCAATCGAAAACATTCATGGATGGTAGCAGCGGGATCGGGAAGGTGCTCAATCACATGTTGCAGAGTAATCTGGTCTGCCATCCCTTCCTTCAGGTGTGCCTCTTCCAGTGTCTTGTTAACGACCGGGATGCCCCGCGCCTTTGCTAAATCTGCGGAAGCTGGGTCTGGCTCAATGCCGAGAACGTTCCACCCCAGATCTTTCATTCTCTTCAGATAATCACCCCGGCCACAGCCGATATCGATGAGCAGGTTGTCGGACCTCTTTTGATAATGAGGAAACCGCTCTCTCAGATCGTCATAGACCGCCCTGTGCCTCAATAACGGAATCTTCGCCATCAGGGGGCCGAAGAGGCACAAGACATGCGAATCATGGAGGTGCCGGTAACCAAAATATCCGCACAAAATGGCGAGCCGTAGAGCATCCCTTGCCGATGCACATGGCCTGGGCTGAGGGTTTTTTTCTTCCGGCAGGATTTCGGAGTGGGTGTAATAGTTTTCATAACTTTTCGAAATATCTTCGGGAATGGGCCTGGGGTCGAGCCAGACCAAACGACAAGCTTTGCACTGCTTGATTTGAAAAAAACCGGGAACGCCAAAGAGCCGATCCGGCAGATCCCGGTATAATGATACGCCCTGAGCGCCACAAATGATACAATGGGGGAAAGGTTCCACTCGGACTGCGTCCATTGTTCATTTCCTTCTTGCCATTTCCCGGAATCTTCCCCGGGTTGAATCGTCCAAGACCCAACGCCACACGACGTAAGAATAGCTCGACAGGATCGCCAACACACCCGCCATGTTCGCTGGATGGAAAAGATTTAGATTCAAGCTCTTCATTCCCCAAAAGGAGAGCGCGAGAAGCGCGAACACGGGGAAGCCTCTGAAAAAAAGTTGCCGATACCATTGAGCGAGCGGCACCCCCAGCAGGCGACAGGAGGCATGATGAAGCAGCAGAGTATCCAGAGCAATACGCAACAACCATGCAGCCCCTGCCCCCACGCCGCCGAAGGCCCGGATAAGGAAGTAGCTTGCAGGAATATACAAAATCAGCTCGATTACATGAAAGCCTGCCGGAAGGTGGGGTTTTCCCATGCCTTGCAAAACCGTCATCGAAGGATAAGCCACCGCATTGACAAGACCGGCAATTCCCAAAAGCATCAATAAAGAGGTGGAGTTTACCGCAAATTCCTTATCCAGCCACCAAGAGAGAAAGGGGCCACCGTAAAAAACAAAAAAAAGCAGCGGGGGAGCGTAGAGCAGCGAGATGTATAACGTGCTCCTGTAATGCAGTTCTCTGTTGACATGCCTCTTATCGGATTCCTGATAAAAACTGAATACGGGAAACAATACCTGTGAGAACGAGGCAGGAATAACGGACAATCGGTTGATCAAAGAAAAAGGAACCGAGTAGTAGGTGAGCGCCGATACGGAACGAAGCGACGTGAGTAATATTTTTTCAATATTCGTCAAAACGGGACCGACGACCGACGAAATCGTGACGAACCCTCCGAACTTGAGAAGCTGGAGGAGGATCTTGGTATCCCAGGCAGGTTTCTGCAAAAAAGGGAGAAGCCGATGAGCATACATCCAGTAACCGCATAGACCGAAAAATTGCACCGCAACGTTAGCAATGATAATTTCTTCCAGAGACCATCCCTTCCAAAGGAAAGCCACTGTCACGGCAATCTGTAGGGTAGAAAAAATAATACCCATCAGATTCAAGATATCGAATCGTCCTAGTGCCCGCAAAACTCCGCTGGTCATGCCGGACAACATGGACAGCAAAAAACCGATAGAACCGATACGCAGGGAAAACAGGGCCGTTTCTTTCAGACTCGATGGAATATTAAAGAAACGATCGATAAAAACGGGAGCAAAGGCAATCAATATCACTGTTCCCAATAATCCTAACACAAAATGGCTAATGATTCCCGTCCAGAAGGCCATCCTGGTTTTTGCAATGTCGTTCTGCCCAATATACTGGGCAATATACTTGATTGAAGCGGTGCCCATTCCGAACTGGAGAAATGAAAAATAGTCAATAACAACACTGATAAGTACAAATACACCATATAGATGAATGTCAAGACGGTGAATGATGAACGGCATGGTGGCAAAGGTAAGAATAAGCAGCCACCCCTGTCCTACGAAATTCCAGACAATATTCCCACTAATCGTTTTCGCTAAACTTCTTTCTTTCATTGGGGAAGCGTTCGCCTGACAGACCAGTGCCGGTTTATGATGTGCATTGGAATTTCCACTATCTCACTTATGCAGGATTTCAACTCAGAAGAAATTATTTATCCGCTTTTATTATATAAAGCTCCGCTCCTTGGTTTACATAAGCAAAGGAGAAACCATCGGAGAAGCAGCGCCAGATCGGCACTCTTTAATCTTTTTGTCAGGCCTAGAATCCCGATACTGCTTCCCGACTAACTTGCCCCCCAGTTCGCTAAGCGGCAATCCCGCAAATCGTCATAGCGGATTTAACGATCATCGGTTGCGTTTGCAACTTTCCGCACAGGAGAAAGGGGCATCTTAGGTATCATAATTAGTATAGCCGTCAGGAACCAGAAGGGCTCCATAATGCGGACGATGATGAAGGTATTGGCCCCGACGGCGTGGATGAGCATGGCGAAAAAACCCGCCAAAAAACCTGTCGATAACCCTAAATAAAAAGAATCATTATCATATAAGCGACGTGTATCACGGGCGTTTCGGTAAATGGCCACCAGCAATGCAAAGAAAAAAAACAATCCCAAAAGTCCCGTTTCTGCCAGTACGCGAGGGTATTGGGCATCGATAAAAGAATAACCCGTGACACCGTAGCCGATCAGTGGCTGTTGAATAAAATCTCTGGTCAACACGTTTTTCCAGGAGGTCAGGCGAGCAGAGGTGGAGGTGTCGATGCGGACGGCACCGACTTTTAGTTGGCCTTCTTCCACCTTTTGGGTGAACGTGTACATGGCTCGGTCTTTCACTGCTGAGGGCATCAAAAAAGAAGCGACGAGAACGATAAAAATAAGAGGGACAATCACAACCATTTTTCTTTTACTGAACCAGACCAGAGCCAGCAACATGGGAACCAAGGCCAGCCAGGAACTTCTGGACTGCGTCGCAGCCAGGGTCGGAAGAATAAAGCAGACGAGAATTCCCAAAAAGATTTTTTGTTTATTCGTCCCGTAATCACTGAACAAAAGTCCCAGGACCAGCGAAAGGATGAGAACCAAGTAACCTCCCAGAGTGTTCGGTTCACCTTCCTTTCCCTCAAAAGGCGCCGAAACGCGAACACCGGAAGGAATCTGGTAGATTGCAATGGCGCAAACGATCAGGCAAACGAGCAGCATCATCCAGACGAGCCGTTCCATCTGTTTTTTTTCTTTCAGGTAATTCACGGCCATGAAGTAGACGATATAATATTCGAAGTATTTGAGAACAAAAAAGATTCCCGCCATTCCTTTCACACGTCCCATCATGTAGCCGATCAGTGTCGAAACAAGACAGGCCAGGAAGTAGTAGGCGATGTATCGGTTCAGGGGTGTCTTGAGAAAGAGTCCCCGCTCCTTGTTGACTGCGGTACTCAAAAACCAGCTGAAACCGATGATCAGCAGCAAGAAATCATCCAGTCTCAACGTCACGCCGCGCCCGCGCACGCCCTCGCCGGCAACGTTTCCGGTCCCGAACTGGGGCCCTAAAAGCATGGCGAAGATGAGGATATAGAGACCGAGTGCCGGATTTATGAAAGAGATCAACGCCAAGATGACTGCCGTAACAGCGGCAAAGGCGATCCCGATCGAAAGTTGGGGCAGGTACATTCCCCCGACGAGGGTGATCAGGATCACCGCCAGAAAAGGGAGGAGGGCTCTGCTGCCGGATTGGGCTTGATTCATGATGACGGCCTATTGAGTGTGTTATTGGACACGTCTTTGCAAGTCTTCCGGGGTGCGGCGTTCGAGATCCAGGGGTTGATAGGAAACGTCCCGATAACTGAAATATTTCTCGATAAAATTGATGGCACCCCCTCCCAATCCCAGAATGGCGGCAAGAATGCACACTACGATCAAAATAATCGCCAGCCACATCAGAGATGTTTGGGATTTTCGATATCGGGTATGTCTTCGTCTAAATAAACCCATCGCGGCATGTTTTTTCTTTTCTATGGTTTCATCATTATCGGATACTTGCGTCTCTTCACTCCTTGACGACTTTCTTCGACGCTCGGCGAATCATGTAATCCGGATAAACAGCCGCGAACTTCTTTGTCTGCGCATATTGCTGCGCTTCATTTTCAGAGCCAAAGCGGCCGACAAAAATCCGCTGCCAGACGCCTTTCTCCTTGAGGTCGACTTCTTCGCGGTAGGCGTCATGGCCGCGTTTTTTTAAGGCCTCCACCGTGTCTTCGGCCACGCGGGCATCTTTGGTCGCCCGGACCTGTAGGGCATAGAAATTTTCGAGCTTTTCTGGAGACGGTACAGAGGGGACCTCTTTTTGTTCCACAACGATCCCTTTTTCACCGGCCTCAAAGGAGGGCGGGGGAGGGGCCAATGCCGCGGGCTCATCGGGATTCACGGCAGTCTCAGGATTCGTGGCCGGCAGCGGCACGTTGGCCTCCTCTTTCGCCGGCGGGACCGTTGTCGTCGCATCGCTTTGCAGTACGGTCACCCGGGTGGGCTCATCCCCCAATGTCGAATAGTACCAGCCGGCAATCAGCAGACCAAGCGCCAGGAGCAGCAAAACGATTCTCAGGACCTTCGAGGATTGGGCCGCCGGCTTGCCGCCGGCGACCGTTTTCGGCGCCGCTTTTTTTATCTCTTTGTTTTTTTCCTGCCGATGCAGTTTGGCGGGCAGCTCTTTCACATAGGTCTTCACCAATTCCGGCCACGTGAGGATTTGCTCCCCCAGGGTCAGCGTTTTTTTCCGCTCGCTGCCGTAATAGTAGTAGTACTTATCGTGGTACTCGTAATCGGGACTGATCTCGGCCTTTAAACCATTGAGGACGACGCCGATGATTCTCGCTTTGACGTTGTCGATCTGGGCCTTGGCTCGCTTCAGCGCCCCCCGGGCGATCTTGCCGACCTGATAGACGATTACCACGCCATCGGCTTTCGCCCCCCAGATCGCCGCATCGGTTGCCGCCAGGACCGGCGGGGCATCGATGATCACGAAATCATACTCTTCGTGCGATTCGTTGATAACGTCCGTATTGATCTTGGTGCTCACCAGTTCCGCCGGGTTGGGGGCGATCGTCCCGCAGGTCATGATGAAGAGATTGTCGAGGCCGGGGGTCACCATCACCTCTTCCATCGTCATCTTGCCCATCATGAGGTCCGTGATGGAACGCACCACATCGCGCCATTTGTAGTTGCCGAGGATGACATCCGTCAGGCCCGGCAGGGAAGGGATGCCGAAAATCTTGGAGACGACCGGCCGGCGGAAGTCTCCGTCGATGAGCAGCACCTTGTGGCCCGCCTGGGCCATGGTGATGGCCAGGTTGATGGAGATTGTGGTCTTCCCCTCCTGGGGAGAGGAACTGGTGAAAACGATCGTTTTGACGTCCTTTTCCAGTTTTACAAAATTGATGTTGGTGCGCAGGGCGCGGTAGCTCTCCGCCGAGGTGGTTTTGGGGGCAAAATGGGAAATCAGCCGACCGATCCGCCACAATTGGTCTTCGCCGACCTCCTTTTGCATTTTTTCCTTCAAGGTGACCTTCAATTCCTCAAAGTCGACGTGGGGAATGACGCCCAGCACGCGGGCGCCTAAAAATTCTTCCACTTCTTCCACGGCGCCGATGGAGGTATCGAAGGTCTCAATGACGAAGGCAAAGACGATGCTCAGGACGATCCCGATCAGGAAACCCAAGCCCGTGGTTGCCGCGGTCTTCGGCGGGTTGATGGGCTGCGAAGGCTCAAGGGCCGGTTTGACGATCTGGACCTCTTCGGGCTTCTCCACATTCTGGATGAGGGCTTCCTGATGCTGCTTTTCCAGCAGGGTATAGACTTCCCGGTTGACGCTCACTTCCCGTTCCAGTCGGGTGAGTTCCAATCCTTTGGCGGGCAGGACTTTGAGCTGGTCGTCCAGGTTTTTGAGCTGTTTGTGGGTCAAGCTGATGGATTTGGTAAGGCTTTGCTGCTGGGCCTTCAACTGGGCGCTCATGCTGGCGATGATCTCGTGGATCTGTTTTTTGATCTCCACGACCTGGGGGAAATTTTCCGTATAATTGATCAGGATCAGGTCCCGTTCCAGCATCAGTTGCACGAGGCGGTCATTGAGGTTTTTATAGGGCGCCGAGGCCTCTTCGAAGTAAAAAATGGTCTTGGACGAAAGGGGACTTCCCTCCGCCCTTGCCAAAAGGGTGGCGATGGTGTTGATCTTGTTCAACGTAGCCAGATCATGGTCATAGGCCGCCTGCAACGCCGTCGCCTGACCGACCAGCCCGGAGTTTTGGGCATCCAGGGAAACCATGCGATTGGCTTCCCGAAAGTCCCGGATCGCCTCTTCCGACTTTTGCAGCTTCTCCCGGGTGAGGGTCACCTGGTCCTCGATGAATTTCTTGGCCTCGATAATGCGTTTATTCAGATCCAGCGCGTGCCGCTCCTTGTAGACCTGGGCCACCGTATTGGCCAGACGCTGGGCATGTTGCGGATCGCTCGCGGTGGCGATGATGTTGATGATATCGCTGTTCCCATCCTGCTCGGTCTCCACCTTGTCTTTCAGGTCCAGAATCGCCGATAAATAGGCAGGATTGTTGCGCACTTCGTCGGAAGACTTCTCCGAGGGAATCGCCCCCATCTTCTTGGCCACCAGCTCCATGATGTAGTAGCTCTTGATCATGGCCCTCTGGGTTTCCATGTAGCTCGTATCGGAGACGGAGAAGCTCTGAATGTAGAGGCCTGTGACCGTGCTGGTTTTTTCCACCTTGACGCTGGCGCTGGTCTTGTAGATCGGCGTCGGACGCCCCAGGATGGAAAAGATGAAACTGAAGAGGGTCATCATGACGATCGTAAAGATGACGATGACTTTGCGCTTGCGGACCGTTCGCCAGTATTCGCGCAGGTTCAGATCATAGGTCATCGGCATGGCGGGCGGGCTCCTTCGGTTACCATCTCAACTTGTTCTGGTCCAGAATGTAATTCGTTCTGAAGGTACTCGGACGATTCAGGAGGAAATCGAGCGAGGGGGTAAGGTTATCGATGAATTCATTGACATCTCCGATCACGCTTCTCGGAACGTAGATGACGTCGCCATCCTTCAAACGGATGTTCTGGGCCAGATCGCCCTGCATCAGAATCTGGTCGAGGTTGGCGGAAAGGATAATCGGTTTTCCCTGCCTTTCCTTGTATTCCCGGATGATCTTGACATCGGTTTTGATGGCCACCTTCGTGGTCCCTCCGGAAAGGGCGATCGCCGTCAGCAGATCCTGGGAATCCTTAAGTTTCATAATACCCTGCGAATTGACCTGCCCGAAAACATAGATGCGTTCGGCAAAGGTCGGCAGCTCCGGAACCGTGATCGTATCGCCGTCATCGACCACAACGTTGTCGCTCACGTCGCCCCGAAACATGGCATTGTACAGATTGAGAGAATATCTCTTGCCCTGACGAACGAGTTCCACCTGCCGCAGATCGCCATTGCCCGTATCCTTGCCGGAAACGACGCCACCGGCCGCCACGATGAGGTCCAGAACCCGCGTTTTCCCGACGAGGGCATAGCGGCCGGGACCCGAAATCCCCCCCTGCTGGAGAACGCTGATCTGGTTGATCTGGCCGAAGAGCAGCGCCCCTTTGCTTTTGTATTCTTTGACCACGACCTCGATGCGGGGTTCCCGCATGTATTTTTGCGCCAAGCGGGTCAACGTATTTCTGATCTCTCCGGCCGTGGAACCGCTCACCTTGATATCATCGGCAAAGATGAAGGAGATTTTTCCGTCCGGCCGGACCGCCGTCGTGTAGGCGGTTTGCTTGAACCCTTCGTCGCGGGAAGGCGCCCAGTAATTGATGGCAAGGACATCGCCCGGCCCGACAAGGTACTCGGGCACCCCGTATTTTTCGGTAAAGACGCTGTTTTCCCGGCTGCGACTCATCTGCTGAATCGCTTCGACCATCTCTTTTTGTTGCCGCTCCTCCAAATCCGTGACCACCGCGGGCTCCCGATAGGTTTTCACGGAAATACCGGGGGCTTCAACGGTGCAGGATTGCACGCAAAACAGCAAGGCAGCCAGACTTGCAAAGGAAAGTAAACGTCCCTCTTTGAAGATCATTGTGGGTCTCCGGCAATATTTATCAACAGTTTCCGAGGCGCAGTATCATGGAAATCGCTAATTATTGTCAAGACATTTCTTAAATAAGTGCGCCATCTAAAAATGCAAATTCCCTTCCCTCGGAGGTTGAAAAACATCCGCCGAAATCCGCCTTGCATTTTTGAATGAGGCAATATAGAAATCAAAAACAGATCTTGAAAAGGTCATTTTCATTTTTAATGAAGGGAAGTTGGTAAATACCGATGGTGCGCATCTCGGATTTGGTCAGAGGCAAGACATCCCTGCCGGGTTCGGCGAATCAGGACCGGTCAGACAGCATGCGTCTGAGCAATATCGAGCAATTCATTAATTTCAATGCAAAAACTCCTCTAAAAACCCCTTCCGAGCCGCACCAGGAGAACCCTCCGGAACAGCAGTTGCTGCTGCCCATCCCGGGCAATCTTGACGCTTCGGAGGCACAGGAAATTTACCTCTATGCCCAGGACTATCTCCGGGAAGTGAGAAACAGAATCCTTTCAGGACAGCCACTCCCCTTGGAGAAGCCCCTGAAAATCATCGAACGGATGATTGCGGACCCCTCTTTGGTCGATGTGCTCTATCAATTGACCCTGTCCCTCGGCCACAAAGAGGATCTGGACATTGCCTCACCGGTCAACGGCATGGTTTACTGTTTCAAGATCGGCGCGCGGATGGGCTACCAGCCCCAGAGTTTGATGGAAATCTGCCTGGCGGCCCTCCATCACGACATCGGCATGTTCCAGATTCCCGAGGCGATCCTCAAAAAAGAGGGCAAACTGGATGCCTCCGAGTTGGCCGTCATCAGGAAACACACCGAAAAGGGCCGGGATCTGGCAAAACCCTATGATGCAGCTTTTCCGAACATCTGCCGGGCGATCGCGGAGCATCACGAAAGAGAAAATGGCAAGGGCTATCCGCAGGGCTTGAAAGGCGATGAAATTTCCGAGTACGCGAAGATCATCGGAATCTGCGATTCCTATGAGGCGATGACCCATAACCGTCCCCACAAAAAAGCGGTGACCCAGTCACTCTCGGTTCTACAGTTGGCGGGCGCCAAAGACCATCTCTTTGCCCCCCATATCGTGAAAGTTTTTCTCGATGAGATCACCCTTTACCCGACCGGCAGCTATGTTCGCCTCAACAACAAGGTCCTCGGCATCGTGGTGCAGACCAACCACAACAATCCGTTCAAGCCCATCATCCGCATCATTACGGACGGACAGGGCAACCGAATTGCCGATGAACATCTGATCAACCTGGCGGACGAAAATATCCTGAACATCGTGGCCGCCGTGACGGCAGATGAAATCTCCCTCTAATCAGCGGGAACGTCGACGACATTGATCCCTCCATCAGCGCATGAACCGGCATCTCCGTCGCCAGGGGTCCGCTCCCGCCGGACCGTTGCAGATCAATACCTTCTGAAGCTTCTTTTTGAACCCGAGAAGGTGAACCCTCCGCAGTCCTTCAAGGGAGCCGCCCCGTCGCCCCGTCCACCCGTTCCCGACTGGCCCTATCTCGTCGAAAAATCCCGTCAGGAGGGCGTTTCCGCGGTTCTCTTTCAGCACATCACCAAGCGCCACCTGGAAGAACTCGTCCCCGAGGAGGCCCTGGAAGCGCTCGCGCAGGACTACCGCGCCAATCTCAAATACAATCTGTCGGCCATCGGCAGATTGCGGGAAGTGCTGAAGGCCTTCCAGCAGGCCGGCCTCTCCTGCATCGTTCTGAAAGGGATGGACCTCGCGGAACACGCTTATCCGAACCTGGCCATGCGGGGGATGTCCGATGCGGACCTTCTGGTCAAGAAAGAAACCCTGCCCGCTGCCGATCGACTGCTCTCTTCCCTCGGGTATGCGGCGATGGACAGTTCCCCCGCCAAGGCCGGCGCCAACCCGGCGGGGTATCTGGCCAGCCTGGATTACCGGAAAAAAGAGTCGCCCTTGAACCTCCACGTGCACTGGCACACGGTCAATACGTCGGTCCCGGCAACCCTGTTCGTCAACCGGGTGGATATGAACCGGTTATGGGACAATGCCGTTCCGACCCAGGTGGCGGACAGTCAGGCCTTCACGCTGCGTCCGGAACATGCGATTATCTACCTTTGCGAACACGCTCTGAGGGTCGGCCACTCCTTTGACCGTCTGATTCTTGTCTGCGACCTCTTCTTCACCATCAAAGCCTTCGCTGCGGTCATCGACTGGGATTGGCTTGTAGAGGAAAGCCGGCGGTTCGGCCTGTCCCGCTGGGTTTATTTCAGCTTGGCCATCGTCAGCCATTATTCCGGCCTGGAGATCCCCGGCCGAGCGCTTGGGAAACTCAAACCGCCCCAAATCTCCTGGGGGGAAAGGCTCTTCCTCCGCCTGCAATTCGGCGACCGGCGGATCCGCGGAAGCAGTTATCTCCTTTATCTGGCCCTGAACCGGCGTCTTCCGGACCGGGTCCGCTTTATCGCCCGGACCTTTTTCCCTCCGCCCCAGATACTCCTCCAGAGACAGTATCGCAAAGACGCCGTATTCAGCAACGCCCTTTACCTGTCCCGGCTGCGGGAGGGGTTTTCGCACCTAGGGAAGTTGTTGGCGGCATTCGGGCAGCGCTGAACCCCAAATGCCCTTGCGCTCGGCAATTTCCTTGACAGGGTTCGCCACACCCCTTAGAGTTGCCACGCAGCAATGACGAGAGTCTTTTGGGCAACAGCCCCTCTTGCCATTCCCGAAAAAACGGATCTCAATTGTCATGGGCGCAAACAAAAGAGGCAATGGCCGGAGCCAAGAAAAATCCGCTCCCCCTTTACAGATGGAAGGCGATCCTTTTTTCCAGGAATGGCTGGCGGCGGGACAACCGCCGGAGCAGCTTTCCATCAGTGCCGTGTGCAATGCCCGCTGCCTTTTTTGTTCGAACCGGATGAATCCCTTTCCGCTGAAGCAAAATCTTTTTCGCAAGATCGAAGACATCAAGCTTCAGCTTTCCCTCGTCTCCGCCAATCACAGCGGAGATATTTACATGAGCGATTCCCTGCCGGGACGCATCTCCGAAGGGGAGGCCTTCCTTCATCCGCAGTTCTTTGAAATTCTCACCCTGGTCCGCGAGAAATTCCTGACCAATGTCCTCCACTTTACGACCAACGCCTCCCTGCTCGACGAACCCTTCGTCCGAAAACTGGCGCAGTTCAGACCTCTGGAGATCAATATTTCTCTGCATTCCACCCAACCGCGGCTGTGGGGGCAGATCTTCCGAAGCACACAGAAACGAGCCCGCATCGCCTTGGAATCCCTTTCCCTCCTGAAAAAGCATCATATCGCATTTACAGGAACCATTGTCCCGTTGCCGCGCGTCTGCGGATGGGACGACCTGGAAAAAACCTTCGCTTTTTTGGTGGCTCAGGGCGCCCAATCCGTCATTCTCTGGTGGCCGGGGTTTTCGAAAAAAACCCCGGCGGCGCTCCGAAAAGACATTGCCTGCCCCTGGGAGGAACTTCAGGATTTTGCCCGACGCATGGAGGAAAAGTTCCCCGGGTTTCCGGTGATTCCCCAGCCGAATGGGTCGGAACCCCGGCGATTGCCGATAAAAAAGATCATGAATTATACTCTCCTGGGGAATTTAAAAACCTTCGGCGGGCCCTTCCAAGAGGTGCTTTGGCTGGCGTCGGAAGCGGCCTATCCCGAAATTTCCCGGATCGTTGACGAATTTGCAAAAACGGTTCCTAATAAGCACCATGTCCTTTCGGTCAAGAACCGCTCCTATGGGGGGAATATTCAGGTCAGCGGCCTGCTGATGGTCAAAGATTTTCTCGCCGCCGGCAAGGAGGCCCTGGAGCGTTGGCCCGCCACCGATCTCGTACTTGTCCCCAAGATGCCCTTCGACGCCTTTTTCAGGGATCTACAGAAGACGCCGGCCTTTAAAATCCCGGAAACCTTAGAACGGACGACCTGGCTGATCTTCGACAACGGCGATTTCCAGCCGCTGAAGGGACGAGGATTCGTCAGGCCCGATCAGGACGTGAAGGGCGCCTGGGAGAGAATCTTGAAGGTCTTTGACCAATCGCTGCGCGAGCAGCGGTGGGATGCCCTTTCATCCCTTGTGACCGCCTTTCCGATTCAGACCTCGGCAGGGCTCCTGAAAAAGGCTGCCTTTCCGGCCTTTTTAAAGCGCGAGTCCTCCCGCCTTGCGCCGGGGGCTTCCGTGGAAAGAAGGCTCTTTGAGCGGTTGGATGACCGGCGGGTCCTGTGCATTGAAGATTGGCCGACTGCCGATCCGTCCACGGGCGTTTCCCGGTGGTTTTTTTTCCGGAAAATCGGGAACGATTGGAAAGTGGAAGGGATCTTCTTCGGTCAAAAACCCTCACTCAGGGAAAGCGCCGACGCCCCTCCGTAGCCGAAAGGGAACACCCTCTCCAGAGGCCTGTCCTTTCAGCCACAGGCTGCCGGCAGTCATATTCCACACAATTCAATTGACACCTGATCCAAATGATTTAGGATAGGGACACGCTTTTTGTAACAAGCAGGCTTTTATGTACCGAGGAGAGGAACCTATGGCTGACAACAGAAAAAGATGGATCCGGCCGCAACTGATCGTCCTGGGCCGGGGAACGCCGGAAGAGAGCGTCCTTGCGGCCTGCAAGACCCAGAAAATATCGGGCCCGGCATCCACCAAAAAAATATGCAAGAAAAAAAGCGGCGCCTCTGCTTGCAAGACCCAGTGCAGCGCAATTTCCGCAACGTCTTAGGTCTTCCCTTGATCTTTGCCCGGGCGGACCGCCGGCCGGTTTTCCCCGCTCTTTCGGGAGTCGAGGCGGCTGATGCCTCCCATTGATATCTTTGCCATGCAACCCTACACAACCATAAAGGGGTCACCTGTCCCGCGCCTCCCGCTGGAAGGGGACCTCGACCTGACCTACCGCTGCAACTGCAACTGCCGGCACTGCTGGGTGCGGCTGCCGGAAAACCACCGGGCCGCTCAACGGGAAGTCTCTTTTGAGCAGATCGTCCGGATGGCCGACGAAGCCCGGGCCATGGGATGCCGCCGCTGGTCGATCTCCGGCGGGGAGCCCATGCTCCGGCCTGATTTTACAGAGATCTTCAATTGTCTCACACGCAATTCCCTGCCCTATCTGCTGAACACCAACGGCACGCTGATCACCCCAGCCATCGCCAGACTGCTGAAGCGCAAAGGGGCCAAGATGATCGCCCTTTATGGGGCCACAGCGGCCACCCACGATCACATCACCCGCACTCCCGGATCCTTCGCGGCAGTGATGCAGGGCTTCGCCTATCTAAGAGAGGCCAAGACCGGGTTCACCGTCCAGATCATCGTCCTGCGCGACAATCATCATGAACTCGACGCCATGGTCCGCCTTGCCCTTTCCCTGTCCCCCTCTTACCGGCTGGGAGCCCCGTGGCTCTACCTGTCCGCCGCCCGGAATGCCGCCCGGAACAGGGAAATCGCCTGCCAGCGACTGGGTCCGGTCGATGCCATCCCCCTCGATCCGCCCGATACCCTCGACGACGGAGAAGACCGGCGGCCCGCACCGGCAGCGGCGCCGCCCGAGGGAGGACACCCCTCCGGGCGGAACGATCGCCTCTTCGCAGCCTGCATCGATGGAGGCCGCGATTTCCACATCGATCCTTACGGGGGCATGACCTTCTGCCCCTTCATCAAGGATCCCGCCCTGCGCTACAGCTTGCCGCAGGGGAGCTTTGAGGAGGCCTGGGAGCGGTTCATCCCCTCGCTGGCCGACAAGATCCGGGGAGAGCAGGAGTACCGGGAAGGCTGCGGCCGCTGCGCCAAACGCGAGGACTGCCGATGGTGCCCCGCCTATGGCTGGCTGGAGCAGGGCCGGTATTCGGCGAAGGTCCCCTATCTCTGCCAACTGGCCGACGAGACACGGTCCTATAGAGAAAACTGGCGGCGCCGGCACCGCCGATATTTCGGGATTGCGGGCATCACCGTCCGGGTGGATTCCGACCTCCCCTTTACGGAAACGACCCTGGCCCCAAAGTTCAAGCCCTTTGAGGTGGACGGCCCCGGTCCGGAGATGATCTCCCTGCGCCATCACTTTTCCCTCGCGGGGCTGAATCTCTCTGCCCTTGGACAGGAGGTCTACCGCCGGGTGCCCTGGGCGATCTACCGCCGAAAGGGGTCCTGGATATACCTGGGCATCGCCGCCCGACGGAGCGACAAATCTCTCCATGCAGCGGCGGAATTCAACGCTGACCATACCCGGGGACGGATCTATCACCCCGATGGGGAGAACTTTCTTCAGGGAAACCTCCATGCCCTGACCCTCTTCTCCTCCGATCAGATCATCCTGGCGCCGGCCTTGGCCGATCGCGAAGCCTGCTTCTTCCATGCCGCGGGACTGGAGATCGACGGGAAAGGCTTCCTTCTCGTGGGACACTCCGGCGCCGGGAAGACCACGGCGGCCACCCTGCTGAAAAGCCGGGGGACGGTGCTCTGCGACGACCGCATCATTGTGCGCCGCTGGCCGGACGGCCTGCGCATTCACGGCACATGGAGCCACGGCGACCTGGCCGATGTCTCCGCCGCCTCCGCGCCGCTGACCGCCGTTCTTTTTCTCGACCAGGCGAGGGCCAACCGCCTCGTCGCCATCCCGAAGGGCATCGAAACGGCACGGCTTCTTTCCCTCTATGTGGTCAAATCGCTAGCCACCGCCGACTGGTGGGAAAAGACCCTCTCCCTGATTGAAAACATCGCAGGGGAGGTCCCCGCCTACCGGCTGGAGTTCGACAAAAGCGGCCGCATCGCGGAGGCGATCGGGAAACTCCTTTGAGATTTTGAGTCGCCGACGGCGCCTCGCAATAACCTTTTTCCCAGGTCTCGATAGGCGAATCAGCCCATGACTGAACATCCGTACGTCGTAAATCATGGCCCAGAGGTCGATTTTCCCTGGAAGTCGGGAGGCCCCCCTGCGGACCGCCTCGACCTCGAATTGACGGAACGCTGCAACAACAGCTGCCTCCATTGCTGCATCAACCGGCCCGCCGCGGACAAGCAGGCGCGTGACCGCGAACTCGATACCGACGGCTGGAAGGAGGTCCTCCGCCAGGCCGCCGGGATGGGGGTCCTGACCGTCCGCATGACCGGAGGGGAACCGCTTTTGCGGAAAGATTTCCCCGAGATCTATCTCGCAGCCCGCCGCCTGGGACTCAAGGTGCTGTTATTTACCAACGCCCGCCTGATCACGCCGGAAATCGCCGGGCTTTTTGCCGAGATTCCCCCCCGCGAAGCGATCGAGATCTCGGCCTACGGAATGAGGCGGGAATCCTACGAGGCGGTCACGGAAAGCGCCGGCTCCTACGCCGGATTCAGGAACGGCGTCCAGTGCCTTATCGACAGGAAAATCCCTTTCGTGGTAAAAGGCGCCCTGCTGCCGCCGAACGAGGGTGAAAGGGAGGAATTTGCCGCCTGGGCGGCTGCGACCTCCCGGATGGATGCACCGCCCTCTTATGCCCTGTTCTTGGAACTGCGGGGACGGAGGGATTCGGAGGCCAAAAATCGCCGAATCCGTAGTCTGCGGCTTTCGCCCGCAGCGGCACTGGCGGTTCTGGCAGATCCTCCGGAGGATTATCGCCGGGAAATGGCTCAGTTCCTGGGTCGATTCACGGCGCCTCCCGGGGACCGCCTCTTCACCTGCGGCGTCGGCCCCGGATGCGTGGATGCCTACGGCGTTTTTCAGCCCTGTATGGGACTTCGCGATCCCGAATTGACATTTGACCTGAAAAACGGCACCCTGAAAGAGGCCGTCGCGTCGCTGCTTCCCCGGCTCCGGAAAATGCGGGCGACCGACCCGCTCTATCTCGAACGGTGCGCCCGCTGTTTTCTCCGGGGACTTTGCGAGCAGTGTCCCGCACGATCGTGGTCCGAGCACGGCACCCTGGACAGGCCGGTCGACTATTGCTGCCAGGTGGCCCACGCCCAGGCCCGTTTTTTGGGGCTTCTCGACGACGGTCAGTGGGCCTGGGAGGTCCGGGACGCACCGGAAAGGATTCACCAATGGCAAAGGAGGGCAACCACCCCATGACCCAGATAGGACCGACAACGATCTTTTCCCACTCCGACAACGTGGTGGCCAGAGAAATCGACGGCAGTTTGATCATCGTTCCCCTCACCTCCGGGGTGGGCGACCTGGAGGACGATCTCTTTTCCCTGAATGAAACGGGCACGGAAATCTGGAACCTGCTGGACGGCCGCAACACCATCCGAGAGGCGATCGCGATTCTGGAGAAGCGATACCAGGGCCGCCCGGACGAAATCGCAGCGGACGTCGCCGGCATCGTCGAAGAACTGCTGAAAAGGAGAATGATTGTCGAAGCCACCGCTGCCTGAAGATCAATCTCCCGTCAGCAGAAAAAAGGTCTTGCCCCTTTCGGGAAAGGCCCTGCGCGAACTGATGCAGGCCGTGCACGCCAAGGGACGTCTTTTCCGTTTCAGCGCCGGCGGCCACAGCATGGCCCCCTTCATCAAAGACGGAGACGTGCTCTTGGTCGCCCCCCCCTCGGCATCTCTGCCGGGTCCGGGGGATGTGCTCGCCTTTCTCCACCCCGCGACGCACCGTTTCTGCATTCACAGGGTCCTGACCGTTGATGGGGATGGCCTGCTTCTCCAGGGGGACAACCTGCCGCAAAGACCGGACGGAATCCTCCCCCGGGAGGCGGTCCTGGGCAAGGTGACGAAGGTGGAGCGCCATGGCCAAAGGGTCCGCCTGGGACTCGGCCCGGAACGCCGCCTGATCGCCTTTCTGAGCCGGCACGGCCTGCTGCCGACGTTCCGGCGGCATGTCGGCCCCCTGTATCGCTGTTTCAAAAGGAGACCACGGCCTTGCGCAAAGGGTTAGTTTCCTTCCGACCGCTGCCCGACTTTCCCCTCTGGAACCGGCTCGGCAACAAGCGGATACCCCTCTCCTTCGAGTTGGAGGTCACGGCCCGCTGCAACAACGACTGCCGCCACTGCTATATCAACCTCCCCGCCGACGACCGGTCCGCCCTGGGGGAGGAGATGACGGCGACGGAAATCGGCGCTCTTGCCGACCAGGCCGTTTCCCTCGGCTCTCTCTGGTGCCTGCTCACCGGCGGCGAGCCCCTGCTCAGGGAGGATTTCAGCGATCTGTACCGGATGCTGAAAAAAAAAGGACTGCTCGTTTCCCTCTTTACCAACGCCTGCCTGATCACGGCAGAGCACGTCGCGCTGTTCAGGACGTATCCCCCCCGCGACATCGAGATCACCGTCTACGGCGCAACCGAAGCGACCTACGAGCGGGTCACCCGTATCCCCGGCTCCTACGCCGCCTTCCGCCGCGGCCTGACTTTGCTGAAGGAGGGCGGCATCAAGGCGGATCTCAAGGCGATGGCGCTCCGCTCCAACGTACACGAATTTCCGGCCATTGCCCGTTTTTGCCGGGAATGGTCCACAAACCCATTCCGCTATGATCCGCTCCTGCAATTGCGTTTTGATGGAAATGCCGAGAGAAATGATGAAATAGGCAACGAACGGTTGACTGCCGAAGAGATCGTGGCAATCGAGACGGCCGATCCCGAGCGGTCGGCGGCGCTACAGAAGCGATGCGCTCAGGTGGATCGCCTGCCGCCCGCCCAGGAACTGACGGATCGCCTTTTTCAATGCGGCACCGGGAGCGGCAGCTTTGTCGTCAGCTGCAACGGCCTTTTTCGCCTCTGCTCCGCCCTCTGGCAACCGGATTGCCTCTATGACCTGCGCCGGGGAACCCTGGCCGAGGCCTGGCTTGCCTTCACCCCCGCCGTCCTGGCAAGGACGTCAAAAAACCCCGGTTATCTGGAAAAGTGCCGGCTCTGCCCGCTCATGAACCAGTGCCAATGGTGTCCCGCCCAGGCCTATCTGGAATGCGGGCAGCTGGATGAGTGGTGCGCCTATTATTGCCAGGTGGCGCACCGCCGCTCGGAAGCCTTCGGGAAAAGGAAAAACGCCGCCCCGGGAGTCCCTGCCCGTAAAGGCAGGGTTGAGGCGTAATGGGATGCCCCGCCTGCCGGGGAGTGGGACTACAGGGAATCCTTGTTGACCTTCTTGATCACATCGCTATCGATCCTCTCCAACTTGGTGCTGAAACCGATGAGCAGGGCAAGATCGCAGACGTTGTTGACTTTTCGCGGGACACCCTCGGAATAATTATAGATCTCCTCGATCGCTGCGGCAGTGAAGATCTCCTCCTTCCGGCCGGCCTTCTCCAGGCGAAAGGCGATGTAGTTTCGTGTATCCTCCATGCTCAGAGGATTGAGATGGTAACGGATGGCGATGCGTTGATCGAGCTGTTTGTAAGCCCGGATCTTGTCCCGCAATTCGGGCTGACCGATGAGGACCAGATTCAGCAGATAGCGGTCGTTGAGCTGAAAGTTCAGGAGCAGCCGTATCTCTTCGAAGGTTTCCTGGTAGATCAGCTGGGCTTCGTCGATGATAAAGAGCGTCATTCGCCCCTTCTCCATGTTTTCCAGCATGCGGTCGTTCAGCAGCTTCAGCAGATCGGCTTTGGAGTCGGAGTGCGGGTTCAGGCCGATCTGGTAGAGCGCCTCCTTCAGGAAATCGATGGGCACCAAAGAGGGGTTCGTGATCAGGCCGATGTCGAATTCGGAGTCGGCCAATTGCTGGATGAAAACCCGGCTCAAGGTGGTCTTCCCGCACCCCACCTCGCCGGTCAGCAGAACCGCCCCTTTGTTGCGTTTGGTCGCATAGACCAGCCGAACGAGCGCCTCTTCGTGCTCGGAGGAATAATACATGAATTCGGGATCAGGCACATTCTCGAAGGGATATTTTTGGAAGCCCCAGTACCCTAAATACATTTTCTCATTTCCTCCACCGCCAGAGAGATCTCTGCAAAACATAAACGATAATCAAAAATGGAACGCCGATAAGGATCCTTGATGTCCTGGCTGCCGCCATCCCGATGCCGAGCGGGCAAATAGGATTTCAACAGCCGCACCTTATCCCGGACCGCGGGGTATCGCTCCCCGAGCCGCTGCGCCTGTTCCTCTTCCATCGTCACGATCAGATCCGCCGCCGCAACGAGCCCCTCAGTCACCATCCGGGACTGATGGCCTTCATCGTCGATGCCGTTCTCTCGCAGGATCCGCCTTGCCGTGGGATCGGCAGGCGCCCCGTGCATGTCCAGAAGCCCGGCCGATGCGATCTCCCTGCCGGCCTGGACGTCGCGGGACCACTTGCTCTTCAACAGGCGCTCGGCCATGAAGCTGCGCACGATATTGGCGTTGCAGACGAAGAGAATCCTCACGAATGGGCAACCTACAGCAAAGGTGATTTAGATAGTACATTGTATACGTTAAAAAAAATTATTCAAGTTTTTTATAGGTCAGCGCTGCCGGCAAACGCCTCCCTTGCATCTGCGCCCGTCCCGATGTAAAAGAGAAGCAGCGGGGCTACGGCCCCATCCATCTTTGGAGGTCGGACGTATCATGAAGATCGCGGCTAAGGAAATCTGGGCGGCCCTCGGCGAGATCCGGCAGAAGGCACCGGTGGTCCACAACATTACCAACTATGTGGTCATGAACAACACGGCCAACGCCCTGCTGGCCCTCGGGGCGTCGCCGGTCATGGCCCACGCCGAGGAGGAGATGGAAGAGATGGTCGCGATCGCCTCCGCTCTGGTCATCAATATCGGCACCCTGAGTCCGGCCTGGGTCCGCTCCATGTTCGCAGCCGCCGAAGGGGCACGCAAACGGCGCATCCCGATCGTTCTGGATCCCGTAGGGGCGGGGGCAACGGCCTACCGGACGCGGACGGCCCGGGAATTGATTCGGGCGATTCCCCCGGACATCATTCGGGGCAACGGCTCGGAGATCATGGCACTCTTGGAGAAAGATGCCCGGACCAAAGGTGTGGACAGCGGCGCCTCTTCCGATGTAGCGGTGGCGGTCGGCCGGAAATTGCACGATCTTTGCGGCGCCGCCGTCTGCATCAGCGGCGAGACGGATTACACGATCGGCCGGGGGGGAATTTTCCGGGGGCGGAACGGCCATCTCCTGATGACCCGGGTGACGGGTCTGGGCTGTACGGCCACGGCCCTCTGCGGCGCCTTCGCCACGGTCATGGCCGATCCGGCAGAAGCCGCCGCAGCGGCAATGGCGGTCATGGGAATCGCCGGCGAGATCGGGGTCTCCCGGTCCGCAGGGCCGGGCTCCCTCCAGGTCCAGTTTCTCGATGCCCTCTACAGGCTTTCCGCAGAAGAGATCGAACAACGCCTCCAGTTGGAGATGGAACCATAGGGACCGAGGATCGGGAGGGAAAGATGCAGGGCTTATATTTTGTCACCGACCGGGGTCTTAGCGGGGAAAGGCCGCTTGCCGATGTGGTCCTTCAGGCGGTCCGGGGCGGGGCCGCTTATGTCCAGCTCCGGGAAAAGGAAGTGTCGACGCGGTTTTTCATCGAAGAGGCGCGACAAATCAAGGCCCTCCTGGCGCCTTTGCAAGTGCCGCTCATCATCAACGACCGCCTGGATGTGGCCCTGGCCGTAGAAGCCGACGGCGTCCATGTAGGACAGGACGACATGCCCTACGCGATCGCCCGGAAATTGCTCGGACCGAAAGCGATCATCGGGCTTTCCGTGGAAACCTGGGAAGACGTGGAGCGGGCGGAGCCGCTCGACTGCGATTACCTGGGCGTCAGTCCCGTCTTCGCCACGGCCACCAAGACCGACACCAAGGCGCCCTGGGGCCTCGAAGGGCTCGCCCGGATCAGGGCGGCCTCGCGCCATCCCCTGGTCGCCATCGGCGGCCTTAATGCCAAAAACGCCGCGGCGACGGTCACGGCCGGGGCGGATGCCCTCGCCGTGGTCTCGGCGATCTGCGCCGCCCCCGATCCCCAAGCGGCGGCCCGGGAGATCGACGGGATTATCCGCGCGGCCCGGGCCAGGAAACAGGAATGAGCCGGCCGGACAAAT
The DNA here is from genome assembly GCA_021817825.1 of Deltaproteobacteria bacterium. Taxonomy (GTDB): domain Bacteria; phylum Desulfobacterota; class Syntrophia; order Syntrophales; family UBA5619; genus JAKAFS01. The sequence continues at coordinate 35,859 of JAKAFS010000028.1, forward strand.
GGGTTATTTTCGATTATTCGGGAACCCTCAGCCTCGAGGCGCCCCTTTTCGGCCGACCGGAGAACCTCGCCCGCGCCCTTCGGGAGAGCGGCCTGGCGGCCCTGGGCGTGGCAACCCCGGAAGTTTTCTGGACAAAGCTTGTCAACCCCACCTGGAGCGAGGGGAGCACGACCGGGATCGGCTACAAGCGGCTCCTGGCAAAGCAGATGGCGTCCCTTAACCTCGTCCCCGGCGCTTTGCAGTCACAGATCGACGCGGCGGCGGAACGGTTCGTGGACGACTATCTGAACCATTCGCGGATCGATCCCCGCTGGAAAGGCACTCTGACGCGTCTCAGTGAAGACCCGTCCGTCCGGACGATCATCGCCACCGACCACTATGCGGAGGCCACGGCGATCATCGCCGGCGATCTGCGCTCCCTGGCGTCCCGTATCTTCGTCGCCAATTCCGCCGAAATCGGCGTCTGGAAAGGGGATCGCCGTTTCTGGGAACGGCTCCGGGACAGCCTCCCCCTTGCGGCTATCCGGCGGGTCCTCGTCATCGACGATTTCGGCGGCAATGAGGCGCCGGGGGACGACTACGCTTTGCCTGCCGAGGTCTTGACCCGCCAGGCAAAGACCCTGGCGAACCTCCGGGCGGTCTTTCCCGGCGAGGTCGAAGGGATTCCCTTTTTCCTGAACGCTTCTTTGCCCGATCGGGAAACGGCCGAGGCGCGGCTGATCGCCGAAACCGCCGTCCGGATCGACGAATTTCTAAGGAGACCCTGATGAACGATACGGATTGCAGACCCCAGATCGAATACCCCTGTCCCTGGGGCTACAAGGTGATCGGCCGGGACAGGGAACTTCTCGGCAAGGCGGTTGCCGAGGTCCTGGCGGGCTGCGCCCACACGGTTGTCCCTTCGCACAGCAGCAAAGGCGGCGCTTACTGTAGCCTGAATGTGGAGACCACCGTCGAAAGCGAAAAGGCCCGTCTGGAACTTTACGACCGCCTCCGCTGTCACCCCGATATCCTGATGGTTCTTTAGAGATTGCAGTGGCATCCTTGAAGTCCCTCTGCTATAGGATGAAAAAAACAGAAATGCACCGGAGGTAAAAGATGGCCAACGAGCCGAACAACAAGGTAATCTACTCCATGATCGGAGTGAGCAAGGTCTATGACAAAAAACCGGTCCTGAAGGACATCTACCTCTCCTATTTTTACGGGGCGAAGATCGGCGTTCTCGGCCTCAACGGCTCGGGCAAGAGTTCCCTGCTCCGGATCCTTGCCGGCGTGGACACCGATTTCACCGGCAAGACGATCCTCACGCCCGGCCACAGCGTGGGACTTCTGGAACAGGAGCCGCAGCTGGCGGAAACCAAGACGGTCCGGGAATGCGTCGAGGAGGGGGTTCAGGAAACGGTCGATCTCCTGCGCCAGTTCGACGAGATCAACAACAAATTTGCCGAACCCATGTCCGACGAAGAGATGGGCAAGCTCTGCGACCGGCAGGCGAAGGTTCAGGAACAGCTGGACGCCCGGGATGCCTGGGACCTCGACTCCCGGCTGGAGATGGCCATGGACGCCCTCCGCTGTCCGCCCGGCGAAACCCCGGTGAAAGTCCTTTCCGGCGGCGAGAAGCGCCGGGTCGCCCTCTGCCGGCTGCTCCTCAAGAAGCCCGACATCCTGCTCCTCGACGAACCGACGAACCACCTCGATGCCGAATCGGTCGCCTGGCTGGAGCATCACCTCCAGTCCTACGCCGGCACCGTGATCGCCGTCACCCACGACCGCTACTTCCTCGACAACGTCGCCGGCTGGATCCTGGAGCTGGACCGCGGCCAGGGGATTCCCTGGAAGGGGAATTACTCCTCCTGGCTGGAGCAGAAGCAAAACCGCCTCCAGAAGGAGGAAAAGTCGGAGACGGAACGTCAGAAGACCCTCCAGCGTGAACTGGAATGGATCCGCATGTCCCCCAAAGGTCGCCACGCCAAGTCCAAGGCCCGGATCAGCTCTTATGAGGAACTCCTCTCCCAGGAAAAAGACGCCCAGGCCAAGGAGCTCGAAATCTACATCCCGCCCGGACCCAGGCTGGGAAAAATCGTCATCGAAGCGGACAAGATCAGCAAGGCCTTCAACGATCGGCTGCTCATCGATCAGCTGTCCTTTTCGCTCCCCGCCGGCGGGATCGTGGGGATCATCGGGCCCAACGGCGCCGGCAAGACGACCCTCTTTAGGATGATCACCGGCCAGGAGACGCCCGATTCGGGGACGATCCGGATTGCCGAGACGGTCAAGCTCGCCTACGTGGACCAGAGCCGCGACATCCTCGATCCGAACAAGACGATCTGGGAGACGATCTCCGAAGGTCAGGACATCATCCTCCTCGGCAACCGGGAGATGAACTCCCGGGCCTACGTTTCGCGCTTCAATTTTTCGGGCACGGACCAGCAGAAGAAGGTCGGCCAGCTTTCCGGCGGCGAGCGCAACCGCGTCCATCTGGCGCGAATGCTCAAGGAGGGGGCGAACGTCCTGCTCCTGGACGAGCCGACCAACGACCTGGACGTGAACACGATGCGCGCCCTCGAAGAGGCCCTGGAGGCCTTCGGCGGCTGCGCCGTCGTCATCAGCCACGACCGGTGGTTCCTGGACCGGATCGCGACCCACATCCTGGCCTTCGAAGGGGACAGCACGGCGGTCTGGTTCGACGGGAACTATTCGGAATACGAGGCGGACCGCAAGGCAAGGCTCGGGGCGGCGGCATCCCAACCCCACCGGATCAAGTACCGCCAGTTGACGCGCTAGCGCGCTTGTCCTTTCCTGAGACGCGAAAGCCCTCCCGGCCTACAGGCCTGGGGGGCTTTCGTCATAAGAGCCGATCCTCCGCAGGGCTTCCGCTCTAGGTCGGAGGAGCAGACTCCCCTTGCGGGGGACCCGGGGCTTCGTCGCCCTGCCGGTCCAGGAGCTTCCGCAGGGAAGGGAGGAGATAGATCCCGCTCAAATCGTAGCGCTTCAGGACCTCGACGAGCAAATGCCGTTTTTCCATCGGCGTCGCCTTCTTGTTGAGGAGCAGCACCTCCTGTCCGTGAATCCGGCAGAGCCCGCCGGCATGGGTGGACCCCTCGCTCCGCATCGATTCATGCCGGATCGTGATCCCGAGACGTTCGGCCAACTCTTCCAGCTGAGCGATATGCTTTTGGTCTTCCATGCCCGATTCGTCCTTGCCGATCCGGATTCTAGGGGCCCTTCGTCAGGTGGCTGGCCCGAACGCCGACCAATCTTACCCGCCTGCTCAATTCGCTGCGTTTCCGGACGGGTCGCCGGCCGCCGGGACTACTTCAGAAGCAGGGAGATCAGGAGAGGGACAAAGTAGACTGTAGAAAGGGTAATCACGCCCAGGCAGGCCCCGTCGATCCAGGAATGGCTCAACCACTTTTTTTCCCAGGCGTCCGATTCTACGAATCGTCGCAAACGGTTGAGCAGGCTCCTCTGGCCGGCAATCCGGCATTGCCCCGAACGGGGGTAGCGGATCGCCCCGCCGGCAGAAACTCGGATCGGAACTGTGGCATAGATTCTCATGATGGTTCTCTCCATTTAGCTTTTCTATCGGTGTAAATCCTAACAACCTTTAATCGCGCGCTAGCCGTGATACTTCCGGACGACCGCCGTGACGACGCCTCCCAGCCTAAGCTCGGTCCGGGGCCGGATGAGAGGATATTTGGGGTTGGCCGCCTCCAGGGCGACCTGCCCGCCTTCCCGCCGGAAATATTTCAGCGTCCACTCGCCGTCGACCTCGGCCACGACCACGTCGCCGTTTTTGGGTTCCCGCCCCCTCTCGACGACCACGAGGTCTCCCGACAGGATCCCTTCGCCGTTCATGGAATCGCCGTTCACCTCCAAGAGAAAGGAGGACTCCGGTTTGGTAATCAGGTATTCGTCCATGGACAGAAGGTCCTGCCGGATCTCCTCCTCGGGCGAGGGAAATCCCGCCTGGACGGACCCGACCTTGGGGACGGCGAAGGAGCTTTTGATGAACCGCAGGTAGCCCTTGTCGTCCTTTTCCAGCACCTCCGCCTCGATGAGCTTGTTGATCCAGAAATGGACGACGCTCTTCGAACGGACCTCGAAGAGATCCATCATCTCGGCAAAGGAGGGCATGCGCCGGTTTTCCCGGAAGAAGACGGCAATGGATTTTTGAACCGATTGGAGCGTCCGTTTTTCTTTCATGGCTCCCTTGTATAGAACATTCGTTCTATTGTCAAGAAAAAAATGGACCTGGGAGGAAACTCTACAAGGGGATGCGTTTCGCAGGAAGCGAGCCGGTGGTCACAGGACCGCTGTCCGGGGGGTGGTTTTTGCGGCCGCCGCAGAGGTCTGTGGTAGCGGCACTGCCGTTTTTTCGATCGCCTCGCTGAAAGGCGGATGGAGGACGCCGGCTTCGGTGATGATGGCCGTGATGAGCCCGTGCGGGGTGACGTCGAAGGCGGGGTTGTAGACGGCGATCCCTTCCGGGGCCGTGCGCAACGCCCCGACGCCTGTGACCTCGTCGCAGGACCGCTCCTCGATGGGGATGGCCCTTCCATCGGGAAGGCTCGGATCGATCGTCGAGCAGGGGGCGGCCACATAGAAGGGGATCTGATGCGCCTTCGCCAGGACCGCCAGGCTGTAGGTCCCGATCTTGTTGGCCGTATCGCCGTTGGCGGCGATGCGGTCGGCGCCGGTGATCACCAGATCGATCTTCCCTTGCTGCATGAGAAAACCCGCCATGCTGTCGGTGACGAGCGTGCAGGGGATCCCTTCCCGCGTCAGTTCCCAGGCGGTGAGCCTGGCCCCCTGAAGGACCGGGCGGGTCTCGTCGACATAGACCTGGATCCGGTTGCCCGTTTCCCAGGCGGCGCGCAAGACCCCCAGGGCGGTGCCATAACCGGCCGTGGCCAGCGCCCCGGCGTTGCAGTGGGTGAGGATCCGGCCGCCGGCCGGGATCAGGGCGCTGCCGAATTTTCCGAGGCGGCGGTTGATCGCCACATCTTCCTCGCCCACCCCGATCGCCTCGGCGACCAGGGCCTCCCGGACCCACCGCCAGGGGTCGGCTGCCGGGCTTTTCGCAGCCGCTGCCGGAGCGGCGGCCAGGGCTGCATCAAAGCGGCGCTTCATCCGCTCGATGGCCCAGAAGAGGTTCCGGGCCGTGGGACGCGTCGCGGCAAACTGCCGACAGAGCTTGGCAAAGGCCTCCCGAAAGGCCTCGGAGGTGGAAGCTTCGATGCCGAGGGCGCCGAGGGCGATCCCCAACGCCGCAGCGACGCCGATGGCCGGGGCGCCCCGGACGGTCATGTCCCTGATCGCCGCGATCACCTGGCGATAATCGGTGCATATGAGGTTCTTCTCTTCGACAGGCAGGGCGCGCTGGTCGATCATGACAACGGCGTCGTCCTGCCAAAAGAGGGTCCGGATTTCGCTTTTCATCACGATTCGCCGGCCAGCATCCGCTTCAGGAGCTCATTGATGAGCTGGGGGTTGGCCTTCCCCTGGGTGGCCTTCATCGCCTGACCCACGAAAAAGCCGAAGACCTTCTCCTTGCCGGCCCGGTACTGGGCCACCTGTTCGGGGTTCTTCGCCAGGATCTCGGCAACCGTCTTCGCAAGGGCCTCCTCGTCGGTGATCTGTACGAGCCCCTTCTCGGCGATGATCGCCTGCGGCGTCTTGCCGCTT
>JAKAFS010000029.1 GCA_021817825.1 Deltaproteobacteria bacterium
AATTTGCAGACCTCACCGATGTCGCCCGGCAACGGGACGAAAAGGGTTATCTGGTGATTCCGGATCGGAAAGAGGCGATTTATACAGCCATGGGTCTGGCCGGGAAGAGCGACATCGTCCTCATCGCCGGCAAGGGGCACGAGGATTACCAGATCATCGGCACGCAAAAGTTTCCCTTCGACGACCGGCAAATCGCCCGGGAGGCCCTGGCCCGCAAAACGGAGGAAGGAACCCAGTCATGACCCCCGATGCGCCGATCTTTTCCGCCGTCGAGCTCCAGGACGCCACGGGCGGCGTCCCGCTCCGGGGCCGTTCGGAGTGGTCCTGCCGGGGCATCTCCACGGACACCCGCACCCTGAGCGAGGGCAATCTTTTCATCGCCCTTTCCGGAGAGAATTTCGACGGCCATGACTGTCTGGCGGAGGCCGCCCGGAAGGGGGCCGCGGGCCTGATCATCCGCATGGACAGGACCGCAACGCTCGGGGGGGCAACCGCAGGACCGCCGGTGATCGGCGTTCCCGACACACTGGCGGCGCTCGGTGACATCGCTCACGCCTGGCGGCGACGCTTCACCGCCCCGGTCCTGGCGATTACGGGCAGTGCCGGCAAGACGACGACCAAGGAGATGGTCCTGGCGATCGCCTCCCGCTCCCGGAACGTTCTTTTCACCGAGGGAAACCTGAACAATCTGATCGGCTTGCCCTTCACGCTGCTGCGGATGCGGCCCTCCCACGCCTTGGCGGTCGTCGAGCTGGGGACCAACCGGCCGGGCGAAATCGCGCGGCTGGCCGCCATCGCCAGCCCGGATATCGGGCTGATCACGAATGTCGGCGCCGCCCATCTGGAAGGGCTGGGCTCGATCGAGGCCGTCCGGGAGGAAAAGGGGGCTCTTTTTGCGGCCCTGGGCAAAGAGGGAACGGCGATCCTCAACGGCGACGATGGGCACATCGGCATTCTCGCGGCGCGCTGGCCGGGAAAGCGGATCGTCTACGGTCTCGGACCGGGCGCGGAAGTGACGGCCGAAAAGATCTCTCCACTGGGAGCGGCGGGGGTCCGTTTCGATCTCATCTTCCAGGGGGCCGCCACGGAGATTCAGCTGGCCATCCCCGGCCGGCACAACGTTCAAAACGCCCTGGCTGCGACGGCAGCCTCCCTGGCGCTGGGTTTCGGCCGCCAGGAGATCGTCGCGGGCCTCGCCGCCTTCCGACCCGTACCCGGGCGGATGGAGATTCGCCCCTTGGCCAACGGCGCCTTTCTCATCATGGACGCCTACAACGCCAACCCCGCCTCGGTCAGGGAAGCGCTCCTGACCCTCAAGACGCTCCGGGACGAAGGCCGGTCCATTGCGGTTCTCGGCGACATGCTGGAGTTGGGACCCGAGGCCGGACGGCTCCATGAAGAGATCGGCGCACTGGCAGCGAAAACCGGCGTCGGGACCCTCTTTCTCAAGGGGGAACTCACGCGAACCACAGCGGCGGGCGCGATCCGCAGGGGATTCCCCAGGGAGCGGATCGTCTTTTTTATGGATCCCGAAACCGTCGTCGAGCGCCTGCAAGGAGACCTGAAAAAGGGAGACTGGATTCTGGTGAAGGGGTCCCGAAAGATGAAATTGGAAGCCGTAGCGGAGGCAATCATCTCGGCATTTGACCTTCGGACATAAAGGGTGTAAAGGTCCGTCACTTAAAAAAAACACCGGCGGAGCCGGCGGGGACATTGAAATGCTTTTTCATCTTTTATATCCACTGCATACGACATATTCCTTCTTCAATGTCTTTCGCTACATTACCTTCCGGACCATCTATGCCGCCATCACGGCGCTGATCATCTGTTTCGTCGTCGGCCCCTGGATGATCCGCAAGCTCCAGACCCTCCGGATCGGCCAGATGATCCGCGAAGACGGTCCCGACTCCCATCTCGTGAAACAGGGGACGCCGACCATGGGCGGCATCCTGATCATCTTCGCCGTCACGATCTCCACGCTGCTCTGGTCCAATCTGACCGTCGGCTACGTCTGGCTCACCGTCATGGTCATGATCGGCTTCGGCCTCATCGGCTTCTTCGATGACTATCGGAAGCTCACCCGGCAGAACAGCCGGGGAGTCTCCGGAAAGGTCCGCCTGGCCGCGGAGATCGCCATCGCCCTTTTCGTCAGCATCCTTCTTTTCATCAAGCCCGGCTTCAACTCGAACGTGACGATCCCGTTCTTCAAAACCGTCCTGCCGAATCTGGGCTGGGGCTATGTGCTCCTCTCGACGTTCATCATCGTCGGCGCCGCCAATGCCGTCAACCTCACCGACGGCCTGGACGGCCTGGCCATCGGTCCGGCCATCACCTGTTTCATGACCTATCTGCTCTTCGCCTACTTCGCCGGAAACGTGAAGATCGCCGCCTATCTCCAGCTCCCCTATGTGGCGGGGACCGGAGAACTGGCCATCTTCTGCGGAGCGATCGTCGGCGCCGGCATCGGCTTTCTCTGGTACAACACCTACCCGGCCCAGGTCTTCATGGGCGATGTGGGCTCCCTCTCCCTCGGCGCTTCCCTGGGCACCCTGGCCATCTTGACGAAGCAGGAGATTCTGCTGGCCATCGTCGGAGGCATCTTCGTCCTGGAAACCTTTTCGGTCATCTTCCAGGTCGGCTGGTTCAAGCTGACCAAAGGGCGGCGGATCTTCCGGATGGCGCCGATCCACCACCATTTCGAACTCAAGGGATGGCCGGAGCCCAAAGTGATCGTCCGGTTCTGGATCATCTCCATCCTGCTGGCCCTGGTGGCCATCAGCACACTGAAATTGAGGTAAGCGCAGTTCATGGACCTTCAAGACAAAAAAGTGGCCGTCATCGGCGTCGGCAAGACGGGATTGGCGACGGCGCGTTTTCTCGCCAACCGGGGCGCCCGGATCGTCCTGACCGATGTCAAACCGGAAGCGGCGTGGCAGGAGTCCGTTGCAGCCCTCCTGCCCCCCGGCGCCCAATGGAGCGCCGGGCCTTACGGGACGGAATGTCTGGCCGGCGTCGATCTGGTCGTCCCCTCGCCCGGCATCTATCCCACCCATCCAATCCTCACCGCGGCCCAGGAGCGGGGAATTCCGATCCTGAGCGAACTGGAGCTGGCCTATAGGTTCCTCCAAACGCCGCTCGTGGCCATCACGGGGACGAACGGCAAGACCACGGTGACGACCCTGATCGGCGAGATTCTCCGCGCGGCGGGCAAAGAGGTCTTCGTAGGCGGCAATATCGGCGCTCCTTTGATCGGTTACACCGACGGCCCCCAAGAGGCGGACTGGGCGGTCGTCGAGGTGAGCAGCTTCCAACTCCAGTGGGCGGAGTCCTTTCATCCCCATATCGCCCTCCTTTTGCACGTCACGAGCGACCATGTGGACTACCATGGCAGCTTCGCCGCCTACCGGGCGGTCAAGGAAAGGATCTTTGCCCGCCAGGACGCCTCCGATCTGGCCATCCTCAACGCCGACGACGCCGGCACGGCTGCCCTGGCCGATCGCCTGACGGCGCAAAGGGCGCTCTTTTGCTCCACCGGCCCCGTGGCCCGGGGGATGTACCTTTCCGGAGCGCAACTCATCCATGTTCTCCCTTCCGGCGAACGGGAGGAATACCCCCGGGAGATGATCGGCATCCCGGGGCTGCACAACGTGGAAAACGTGATGGCGGCGATCCTGGCCGCCCGCGGCTGCGGCTGCGACCCGGCCACGATCCGCAGGGCCGTGGAAGGCTTCCGGGGGATTGCCCACCGGATCGAATACGCCGGCGAACAGAACGGCGTCGCCTTCTATGACGATTCCAAGGGAACCAATGTAGGGGCGGTGGTGCGGGCCATCGAAAGCTTCTCCCGCCCCATCGTCCTGCTTCTCGGCGGCCGGGACAAGGAAGGCGATTTTGCGACCCTGGTCCCCCTGATCCGGGAACGGGTCCGGCAGGTGGTCCTCTTCGGCGAGGCGCGGGAAAAGATCCACGCCCTGATCGGCGACGCGGCGGCGACGACGCTCGCCCCCACCCTGCAAGAGGCGGTGGCGGCGGCCTGGGGTCTGGCCCGGCCGGGCGATATTGTCCTTTTATCGCCGGGATGCGCCAGTTTCGATGAATTCACGGATTACAAGGCACGGGGACGGGCCTTTCGGGAATGGGTCGGACAGCTGTCGTCATGAAGAGCGTCGGGAGAGAAAAGAAACCGGATTTGATCCTCCTTTTGGTCACCCTGCTTTTGGTGACCATCGGGACGGTGATGATCTACAGTTCCAGTTCGATCCTGGCCACCGAGCGGTATCACGACGGCCAATATTTTCTCAAGAAGCAACTTTTCTTTCTCGTCCTGGGCTTGCTGCTCATGGTCCTGATGACCCGGATTCCCTACTACAAGCTCCGGAAACTGGCCTGGGCCGGCATCATCCTCTCGGCACTGATGTTGGGCGCCCTTTGGATCCCCCACTTGGGGGTCCGCGCCGGCGGCGCCGTCCGCTGGCTCCGCCTCGGGGTCTTTTCCTTCCAGGTTTCCGAGCTGGTCAAGATCGCCCTGATCGTCTTTTTGGCCCATTTTTTGACCCTGAGGGTCAGCCGCATCCGGGAGATCAAACAGGGAATCCTCATCCCCCTCATCGTCACGGGCATCATCGCCGCGCTGATCCTGTTGCAGCCCGATTTCGGCACGACGGTCATCATCGCCGTCATCACCCTGCTCATGATCTATCTGGCCGGCGGCCGGATCGTCCATCTGGCAAGCCTGGCGGCGCTGTTTTTGCCCGTCGCCGTCTGGATGCTCGTCCACAAGAGCTACCGTCTGGCCCGGCTGATGACCTTCCTGGACCCCTGGAAAGACCCCCGTCATTCGGGATTTCAGATCATCCAGTCCCTGATCTCCTTCGGTTCCGGCGGCGCCCTCGGCGTGGGGCTCGGGGACGGCATGCAGAAGCTCTTCTATCTTCCCGAGCCTCATACCGATTTCATCCTCTCGGTGATCGCCGAAGAGGGGGGATTCATCGCCGTCGCCCTGGTCCTTTTTCTCTATATCGTCCTGATCGTCCGGGGGTTCCAGATCTCCTTGAAGGCGCCGGAACTGTTCGGAAACCTGTTGGCCGCCGGGTTGACGATGATGCTGGCCCTGGAGGCCGTCATCAACATCGCCGGCGTCATGGGATTGATCCCCCTGAAGGGGCTCGCGCTCCCCTTCCTGAGTTACGGGGGGACCTCGCTGGTCATGTCGCTGGTCGCCGTGGGGATGCTCCTGAACATCTCCGCCTATGAAGGATGAAGGCCCATGCAAAGAGATAAAGGACTGGCAATGGTCATCGCGGGCGGAGGGACGGGGGGGCACCTCTTTCCCGGCATTGCGATCGCCGAGGAGTTTCTCCGGCGGCAAAGCGACCACCGGCTCCTCTTCATCGGCACCGAACGGGGGCTCGAAAAGCGGCTCCTGGGGAAAATGGGTCTTCCCCTACAGACGCTCAGGGTCGAAGGGATCAAGGGACGGGGCCTCCTTAGGACCTTGGCCGCCTTCGGCAAGATTCCCGGCAGCCTTCGCGATTCGTTCCGGATCTTAAAGGAATTCCAGCCCGCTGTCGTGGTCGGTGTCGGCGGTTATGCCTCGGGCCCGGCGGTCCTGGCCGCCCGCCTCATGGGGACCCCCACGGCGATTGCCGAGCAGAACGCCTTCCCTGGACTAACAAACCGGATTCTCGGCCGTTTCGTCGATCGAATCTTCATCACCTTTGCGGCATCGCAACGCTGGTTCCCGAAGGGTCGGACGCAGGTCACCGGCAATCCCATCCGGGCGGCCTTTCTGGACCAGCCCCCCAAAGAGGAGAAAACCGAGCGGTCCTTCACCCTGCTGATCTTCGGCGGCAGCCAGGGGGCCCATGCCCTCAACCGGATCGTCGGCGAGGCCCTCCCGACCCTGGCGCCTCTCAAGGATCGCCTCCGGTTCATCCACCAGACCGGGGAAAAGGACCTGGAAGAGGTCCGCAAAGTCTATCGCCAAGGGGATTTTGCGGCCGAGGTTTCGCCCTTCATCATGGACATGGCCGCGACCTACCGGGAAGCCGACCTGATCCTCTGCCGGGCCGGCGCGACCTCGCTCGCCGAGATCACCGCCGCCGGGAAAGCCTCCCTTCTGGTCCCCTTTCCCTTCGCCGTGAACGACCATCAGACGGGCAACGCCGAGGTCCTGGCCCGGGCCGGAGCGGCGGAAATGTTTGCCGAAAAGGATCTGGACGGCCCCAAGCTCGCCGCGGCAATCGAACGGCTCCACGGCGACCCCGCCGCCCTCCGGAAGATGGAAACGGCCGCCGCCGCCCTAGGCAACCGGCGGGCGGCGGAAGATATTGTCGATGCCTGTCTGGCGCTGATTGCCGAGAAGAAAGAAGGAAAGTAATGCAAGACTCCACCCTGCACAACAGCAGCATGAAACGGAAGATCCGGCGGATCCACTTCGTCGGGATCGGCGGCATCGGCATGAGCGGCATCGCCGAGGTCCTCCTCAATCTGGGATATGAGATCAGCGGCTCGGATCTGGGCGCCTCGGACATCACCCAACGGCTGGACGAACTGGGCGCCGCGATTCATAGGGGGCACGACGCCTCGCACATCGGCCAGGCCGACGTCGTCGTCACCTCGACGGCCGTCCGGGTAGACAACCCGGAAGTGGAGGAGGCCCATCGGCGCGGCATCCCCGTCATCCCCCGGGCCGAGATGCTCGCCGAGCTTCTGAAGATGAAGTTTTCCATCGCCGTCTCGGGGAGCCACGGCAAGACGACGACCACCTCGATGGTGGCGACGCTCCTGGCCCACGGCAACCTGGACCCCACGCTGGTCATCGGCGGCAAGCTCGCCAGCATCGGGAGCAACGCCCGGCTCGGCGACGGCGAGGTGATCGTGGCCGAGGCGGACGAAAGCGACGGCTCCTTTCTGAAGCTCAGCCCCTGCCTGGCCGTCATCACCAACATCGACAAGGAGCATATGGACCATTACCGGGACATGGAGGAGATCAAGACGGCCTTCCTCCAGTTTGCCAACATCGTCCCTTTCTACGGTTCGACCATCCTGTGCACCGACGACGTCCATGTCCGGGAGATCCTGCCCGAGATCAAACGCAAGACGATCTCCTACGGCATCGAGCAGCCTGCGGACTACCGGGCGACGGAGATCGTCTTTTCCGGGAGCGGCACCCGCTTTTCCCTCTATCATCGGGACACCCTGCTGGGATCGGTCAAGCTCAAGGTCCCCGGACGGTTCAACGTCTACAATGCCCTGGCAGCGGTGGCCGTGGCCCGGGAAATGGAGTTGTCCTTTCCCGTCATCCGGGAGGGACTCCAGCGTTTCACCGGCGTCCAGCGGCGGCTCGATGTCCGGGGCGAGGCCCGGGGAGTGACCGTGATGGACGACTACGGCCATCACCCGACCGAGATCCGGGCCACCCTGGCGGCCGCCAAGCAGGTCTGGCCCGGACGGATGATCGTCGTCTTCCAGCCCCACCGCTATACCCGCACCCAGGCCCTCTTTCAGGAATTCCTGACCGCCTTTCAGGATGCGGATCAGTTGATCATGACCGACATCTATCCGGCGAGCGAGGAGCCGATCCCGGGGGTGACGGCCGAGGCGCTCTGCGAAGCGATCCGCCGGGCCGGTCATCCGAGTGTCCTGTACTGCGCCGGTTTTGAGGCCATCGCGGACCATCTGACCCGGATCGCCCAACCGACCGATGTGATCCTGACCCAGGGGGCCGGCAGCATCTGGAAGGTGGGGGAAGCCTTTTTGAAACGCAACGGCGAGGGAAAGGCCGATGGAAAAGGTTGACCTCCGCAAGGCCGGCCTTGACCGGCTGATCGCAGGACCGGTGCTTTTCGCCGAACCGGCGGATCGCCATACCTCCATGGGCGTCGGGGGGCCCATCGATGCCTTGGCCTTTCCGGAAAGCAGGGAAGAACTGGCACGCCTGGTCGCCTTCCTCGGGCAGCAACGCATCCCCTTTCTGCCCGTGGGCAACTGGACCAATCTGATCGTGCGCGGCGGCGGCTACCGGGGCGTGCTGATTTCACTTTCAGGATTGCGCCGCCTGACCCGAAGCGACAACCCGGACGGAACCGTTCTTTTGGAAGCCGAGGCGGGCGTCGCCCTTTCCGAACTGGTGAACCTTTCCCAGAGGGAAGCCCTGACGGGGATCGAGTTTTGCGCCGGCATCCCCGGCAGCGTCGGCGGCGCCGTCCGGATGAACGCCGGGGCTTACGGCGGAGAGATCAAGGATGTCTGTAATTCCATACAGTCATTAACCACAGACAAGGGAATTCGGACCCTGAAGCGCAAGGATCTTCCCTTTGCGTACAGAATTCTTGACTTGCCGGCAGAAATGATTATCATCGGCGCAGCGTTTTGCTTGCAAAGGGGAAAGGGGGAAGTGGTCGCCGCGACGGTCCGCGACTTCCTCAGCCGCAGAAAAGACAAGCATCCGCTCGAATTTAGGAATGCCGGGTCGATCTTCAAAAATCCGCGGGAGATCCCGGCAGGCCAGCTCATTGAACAAACGGGCCTCAAGGGGATGCGCCTCGGAGACGCCCAGGTATCGGAAAAGCATGGCAATTTTATCGTCAACCGGGGGCAGGCGACGGCGGAGGAGATCCTCACACTCCTCGACCTGGTTCAAAAGCGGGTATTCGAGGCGACGGGGCAGTTTCTCGAACCGGAAGTGAAAATCATCGGGGTGCCATGAAAAAACCGTTCCGCCTGCAACTGGAGGCAAAGAAGAACCGGCTGAAACGTCACGCGGGAGAATTCCTGCGGGAAGTCGGTCAGGTCATCCTCCTGATGGGCGCGATCGTCTGCGTCACCGCCTTGCTGCTGATCGCCTACGATGTGACGGTTCGCTCCCCCTATCTCTGCGTCCGGGAAGTCTTCGTCAAGGGCTGCAAGGAGCTGACGGAAAAGGAGATCCTGGCGCTGGCGGCCATTCGCCCCACGCCGAATATCCTGACCCTGAACCTCGACGCCATCGTCCGCCGGATTCAGGTCAATCCTTGGATCCGGGAAGTGTCCGTCGGCAGGGAATTTCCGAACCGGCTGGTCATCGTGGTTCGGGAAAGGAAGGCGGTGGCCCTTCTCCAGGGGGAAGGCGAACTGCATCTGCTGGACGGTGACGGATCGCTCTTCAAGAAGCTGGAACCGGGAGACGAAACCAACCTGCCGGTCCTGACGGGCTGCCTCCGGGAGGGAAAAGCCGATGAGGCGCTGATCAAAAAGTCCCTCGTCCTGCTGGGCACCCTGGCGGGGGCCAAAGATGTCCCGGCCATCGGCTCCGTATCGGAAGTTCACGGGAACGAGACCTTCGGGCTTTCCGTCTTCACCGACACGGGACTTTGCCTACAGTTGGGGTTCGACGGGTACGAAGGCAAGCTCCAGCGGTTGGCCCCGGTCATGGCGGATCTGGACCGCAAGAATCTCAAAACGGGGTTTCTGCTCATCGACCTGAGCGACCCGGCCAAGATCAATGTGCAGCAGCGCAGCGTCCTTACTCCGGGCGGAAGTGCGGAACCCGCCGCCGGTACCGGGCAGGGATACAGGATGTAAGAAGGAACAAAGGGCAGCGTTAAAACAGGGTGGGAGGAACCATGGGGAAAAGAGAAAACGTCATCGTCGGTCTGGATATCGGAACGACAAAAACCTGCGCGATCGTCGGTGAGGTCAAGGAATCGGGAATCGACATCATCGGCATCGGCTCCCATCCCTCGGAAGGGCTGCGCAAAGGGGTGGTCGTCAATATCGAAAGCACCGTGGAATCGATCAAGCGGGCCGTGGAAGAGGCGGAACGCATCTCCGGCTGCGAGATCCGCTCCGTCTATGTGGGGATCGCCGGCGGGCACATCCGGGGACAGAACAGCCTCGGCATCGTGGCCGTCAAGGGCCGCGAGGTGGACGATGACGACGTGGACCGGGCCATCGACGCCGCCCGGGCCATCGCCATCCCCATGGACCGCCAGATCCTGCACACCCTTCCCCAATACTACGTCGTCGACGAGCAGGACGGCATCCGCGATCCCGTGGGCATGTCCGGCGTCCGCCTGGAGGCCAAGGTCCATATCGTCACCGGCGCCGTCACTTCCATCCAGAATATCGTCAAATCGGTCAACCGCGTAGGCTTGGACATCAACGACATCGTTCTGGAGCAGATCGCCTCCAGTGAAGCGGTCCTGAGCGAAGACGAAAAGGACCTCGGCGTCGCCCTCATCGACATCGGCGGCGGCACGACGGATATCGCCATCTTCTCGGAAGGGAGCATCAAACACACGGCGGTTCTCCCGGTCGGCGGCAACTACGTCACGAGCGACATCGCCACGGGCCTCCGGACGCCGATCACCGAGGCGGAAAAAATCAAGATCCGCTACGGTTGCGCGTATATGCCTTTGATCCCCAAGGATGAGGCGATCGAGGTCCCCAGCGTCGGAGGCCGGGAACCGCGCGAGGTCTCCCGGCAGATTCTGGGCCGGATCATCGAGCCCCGGATGGACGAGATCCTGACCATGGCCTACAAGGAAATCGCCAAATCGGGCTGTGAGGACATTCTGGCCGCCGGCATCGTCCTGACGGGCGGGGCCTCGATCCTCGAAGGCGTGCCGGAGTTGGCCGAGCAGATCTTCAACATGCCGGTCCGGCGGGGTTGTCCGGCAGGAATCGGGGGCTTGACGGACGTCGTGAACAGCCCCCTCTACGCGACCGGCGTAGGCCTGGTCCTTTATGGGAGCAGAAACATCGCGCGGGGCAAACTGAGCCGCGCCGAGGGAAATTTCATCGGCCGCACATTCAAGGGCCTCAAACAGTGGGTGCTTGAATTCTTTTAGAGAGGGGATGCATATGTTTGAATTATCGGATACGGGCGTGCTGAGCGCAGCCAAGATCAAGGTCATCGGCATCGGGGGCGCGGGCGGCAATGCCGTCAATACGATGATTTCGTACAAGCTCCGGGGAGTCGATTTCATGGTGGCCAACACGGATGCGCAGGCTCTGGGCGCCTCCTCCTCGCCGGTCAAGATCCAGCTCGGCGCCGAAGTCACCAAGGGGCTGGGCGCCGGCTCGGACCCGGAAATGGGGAAGCAGGCCGCTCTGGAAACCCGTGAACAGATCAAGGAACAGATCGACGGGGCCGACATGGTCTTCATCACCGCCGGCCTCGGCGGCGGCACGGGAACGGGCGGAGCGCCGATCGCCGCGGAGGTCGCCAAGGAAGTAGGCGCCCTCACCGTGGCCGTCGTGACCAAACCCTTCCAGTTCGAAGGCAAGCGCCGGAATCTCCAGGCCGAGGCGGGCATCGCGGAACTCCGCAAGGCAGTGGATACCCTGATCATCGTCCCCAATCAGCGGCTCCTGAGCCTGAGCGGCCGCAACATCTCGCTCATCGAGGCCTTCAAGAAGGCCGACGACATCCTCTACCACGCCGTCAAAGGGATTTCCGATCTGATCATGGTGCCGGGATTGATCAATCTCGATTTTGCCGACGTGAAAACCGTCATGTCGGAAATGGGCATGGCCCTCATGGGGACCGGCGTCGCCAGCGGCGAAAACCGGGCGGTGGAAGCGGCGCAGCGGGCGATTTCTTCTCCGCTTCTGGAAGACAACACCATCCAGGGGGCCCGCGGCGTCCTGATGAACATCACCGGCGGCCCCGACATGACCCTCTACGAGATCCACGAGGCTTCGTCCTTGATCCAGGCCGAGGCCCACGAGGATGCGAACATCATCTTCGGCACCGTCGTCGATGAGACGATGGGCGACGAGATCCGGATCACCGTCATCGCCACGGGTTTCGAAAATCCGGACATGTACAAGGGCAACGTCACCCAGTTGGGCAGCCTCCGGCGCAGCAACCTGGCGGTCCCCACCTTCATCCGGCAGGACAAGCCGGCCGACGCCGACGGCCTGACGAAGAGCGGGATGGGAAGCGGCGACGGGGAAGAGGGATCCGATCTGGAAATCCCTACGTTCCTCCGGCGGCAGGCGGACTAGCAGGCTTTTGAACCCAATGCCAGGACGGCGCGCAGAGCCTTTCCGCAGCAAGATCGTACCAGGAAACGGCATGGCCGCAGAGGCGGAAAAATGTCCTGGAAGTTGAAAAAAAGCCGTCTCGACCTGCTCGCCCGGGAACGGGGCGCCATCCGAAAAGTCTGGGGGAACGCCCTGACGGTCTGTCTGGCCTACCCGAATGTCTATAGGACGGGGATGTCCAACCTCGGGTTCCAGACCGTCTATGCCCTCATCAACGGCCGCCCCGACTGCCTTTGCGAACGGATTTTCCTCCCCGATCCGGATCGGGAGGCGGCCGCCCCCGCGCCGCCGATCAGCCTCGAATCCCAAAAGCCGCCGGCCGATTTCGATCTCGTGGCCTTTTCCCTTTCCTTCGAAAACGACTATCCCAATATCCTGGCGATGCTCGCGGCGGCAGGGATCCCCCTCCTCGCGGCCGAGCGGGGGGAGCAGGACCCCATCGTCATCGGCGGCGGCATCGCCGCGACCTTGAACCCCGAGCCCCTGGCCGATTTCTTCGACCTCTTTTTATTGGGCGAGGCCGAGGCGCTCCTCCCCGATTTTCTCGACGCCACGGTGGCCCTGCGCCGGTCGCTCTCCCGGGAGGCATACCTCGCCCGAATCCAGGAGTCCGTTCCCGGAGCCTACGGTCCGCGCTTCTATCAGGTCGTCTACGATCAGGCGGGACGGATCGTCTCCCGGACCCCCCTCGCCCCCGCCTACCCGCAGCGCATCGTCCGGCGTTTCGCCGCCGATATCGACGCCTTTGCCACCGACCAGGTCATCACGACCGACGACACCGAGCTCGGGGGGATGTTCCTCACCGAGGTGAGCCGGGGATGCCCGCGGGGATGCCGTTTCTGCGCCGCCGGGTTCGTCTGCCGGCCCGTGCGCTTCCGGAGCGCCCGAACCCTGGAGGGATCGATTCAAAAAGGGCTCGCCCAGGGCAAGGCCATTGGTCTTCTCGGCACGGCGGTTTCGGACCATCCGGCCCTGCTGCCCCTCTGTCGTTCAATCCTGGAGCGGGGCGGCAACGTGGCCATCGGCTCTCTCCGTCTGGACCGGCTGGACGCGGAGACGGCGGAAATCCTGAACAAGACGGGCGTGGAGACCGTTTCGCTCGCTCCCGAGGCCGGCTCCCAGCGGCTCAGGAACGTGATTCACAAAGGAATTTCCGAGGCGGAGATCGACGCCGCAGTGGACAAACTCCTGGAATATGGTATAGTGCGGCTGAGACTTTACTTCATGGTGGGTCTCCCGACAGAAACGGATGAGGATGTCGAAGCCATCGTCCGGCTCGTCAAAGGGATCGGGCACCGGGTCCGCAGCGCGTCGGAAGGAAAGAAAGGGTTCCGGCGCCTGACGCTCAGCATCAACCAGTTCATCCCGAAGCCCGCCACCCCCTTTCAATGGCACCCCCTGGAGGAGGTGGCCGCGGTCAAGAAAAAGCTCCGCCGCATGGTCGCCGCCCTGCGCGGCGAACCGGCCGTCAAGGTCATCCACGACCTTCCCAAGTGGAATTACATCCAGGCGCTCCTGTCCCGGGGCGATCGGCGGGTGGGGAAACTGCTCTTGGCGGTGCACCGGCTTTCGGGCAACTGGGCGCAGGCCCTCAGGGAGATGAACTTCAACCCCGACTTCTATGTCTACCGTCCCAAGGAGACCGGGGAGATCCTGCCCTGGGATTTCATCGACCAGGGCTGCGAAAAGGCAATTTTGGAACGCGAATACCGGCAGGCATTGTCCGGAGACATCCTCAAGGAGACCCAAACATGACCATTATCCCTACCCCCCGGGCCCAGTCCCGACCCAAAGGCGTCATTGTCGTTATCGCGGCTTTGGTATTGCTGGTGGCCTTTCTGCGGATCATCGGCCTGCTCACCGAGTGGTTCTGGTTTCAGGAAGTGGGCTACCAGACGATCTTTACCGTGTCCCTCCTGGCCAAGATCAAGACGGGACTGCTCTTCGGCGTCGGCTTTTTCATCCTTTTCTACGGCAACCTGATCGCCGCCTTTCGCCTCTCCCGCAATCCCCTTTACGGCGACCCGGCGGCGGGCGGATTCGCCCTCCCCTTGCGGGAACTGCCGCCGAAGGCTCTCAATCTCCTGATCCTGACGGGATCGCTCCTCTTCGCCCTTTTCGCCGCCACCAACGGCGCCGCCCAGTGGGAAAACGGGCTGCTCTTTTTAAACGCCTCCCCCTTCGGCGTCTCCGACCCGCTCTTTCAGAAAGATGTCGGGTTCTACGTCTTCCAGTTTCCCTTCCTCCAGTATCTTTTCGGCTGGCTGAAGTTCGCCTTCGTCGTGACGGCGGCGGCGACGGGATTCCTGTATCTCATCCGCCGCTCCTTTTTGTTCATCCCGCCGCAGATCTGGAAAATCGCCCCGGCGGCCCGGGTCCATCTGGCCCTTTTGGCGGCCGGCTTTTTTTTCTGGGGCGTCTTCGGCACCTGGCTCGATCTCAACGACCTGCTCTTCACCAAAAGAGGCGTCGTCTTCGGTCCCGGCTACACCGATGTGACGACCCAGCTGTGGGTACTGAAACTCCTCATGGGGTTCTATGGACTGGCTGGCCTTTCCGCCCTTTACTATGCCATCCGCCCGGACTGGCGCTTCCCGGCAGTGGCCATCGTCCTGCTGATCGCCGTGAACGTCCTGGGGCGGGGAATCTATCCCTCGATGGTCCAAAAGTTCCAGGTGGTTCCCAACGAGGTCGTCGCCGAAACCCCCTATCTCAAGGAAAACATCAAGTACACGCGTCTCGCCTACGGCCTGACCCAGATCGAGGAGAAAGAGTTCCCCACCGAGGAGAACCTGACGGCCAAGGACCTGGTGAAAAACGATCTCACGATCAAGAACATCCGCCTCTGGAACCATGGGCCGCTCCTCCAGACCTACGCCCAGCTCCAGGAGATGCGCACCTATTACAAGTTCACCGGCGTCGACAACGACCGCTACGCGATCAACGGCGAGTACCGGCAGGTGATGCTCTCCCCCCGGGAGATCTCCTACCCCGCCCTGCCCTCCCGGACCTGGGTGAACGAGCACCTGACCTACACCCACGGACACGGCGTCGTTCTGGGGCCCGTGAACCGCGTCTCCCCCGAGGGACTCCCGGAATTCTTCATCAAGGACATCCCCCCCGTCGCGACGACCTCCGTCAAGGTGACCCGCCCGGAGATCTACTTCGGCGAGAATTCAAACGAATATGTTTTCGTCAAGACCAAGCAACAGGAGTTCGACTACCCCGTGGGCGACAAGAACGTCTACACTCGTTATGAGGGCAAAGGAGGGGTCCCGCTTTCGTTCCTGAAAAAGCTGATCTTCGCCGTCCGTTTCGGCTCCATCACGATGCTCCTGTCCGACGACATCACCTCCGCAAGCCGCGTCATGTACCACCGCAATGTCCGCGAGCGGGTCCAAATGGTGGTCCCTTTCGCCCATCTCGATGCGGACCCCTATCTGGTCATCTCGCCGGAAGGCAGGCTTCTGTGGTTCGTCGACGGCTACACGGTGACGGATCGCTATCCCTATTCAGAGCCGACCCCGCAGGTAGGCAACTACATCCGCAATACCGTCAAGGCGGTCGTGGATGCCTATGACGGCACGGTCCAGATCTATATGAGCGATCCGACCGACCCGATCATGCAGACCTACGCCCGGATCTTTCCCGGCGTCTACAAGCCGCTGACCGAGATGCAGGAGGCCCTGCGCACCCATCTCCGTTACCCCGCGGGAATGCTGGCCATCCAGGCACGGATGTACCAAGCCTACCACATGCAGGATCCGCAGGTCTTCTACAACAAGGAAGACCTCTGGTCGATCCCGGGCAAACAGGTGGCCGGCAATCAGCAGGCCATGGATCCCTACTATACGATCATGAAGCTTCCGGGGGCGGAAAAGGAGGAGTTCATCCTCCTTTCTCCCTTCACACCCAGCATGAAGGACAACATGTCGGCCTGGATGGCGGCCCGTAGCGACGCCCCCAATTACGGCAAGGTGACCGTCTACAAGTTTCCGAAGCAGAAGCTGGTCTACGGCCCCCGCCAGATCGAGGCGCGAATCAACCAGGACACCTTCATCTCCCAGCAACTGAGCCTCTGGCAGCAGCAGGGCTCGAACGTCATCCGGGGGAGTTTGCTGGCGATTCCGGTCGAAAAGTCGATCCTTTATGTCCAATCCCTCTACCTGGTCGCCACCAACGGCCAGCTTCCGGAGCTCAAGAGGGTGATCGTCGCCTACGGCAACACCATCGCCATGGAGGAAACGCTCGACCTGGCCCTCCAGAAGATCTTCGGAGGCGCCGGGATCAGGGATCGGGAGGCGCCGCGGACGGAAGTACAAAAACCGTCGGCCGGTCCGGAATTGAGCGATCGCCAGGCGGCGCTCTCGGCCCTCGGCCACTTCCGGAAGGCGCAGGAATTCATGCGCCAGGGGAATTGGGCCGCCTACGGAGAGGAACTCAGAAAGACGGGCGAGATTCTGCTCACGCTGGAAAGAAAGAGTGAAAAAGCGAAGTAGACACGCGATCCATCATCGGGAGGTGGTTGCCATGGATGAGAATGCATTGTCAAAGGAGACGAGCCAGCAGGCGGAAACCTATCCCCGCCGATGGACCGGCGTTCTGGTCTGCCTGGGCCTGTTGCTTTTCCTGGCCGGCTGCGGCGCGCCCAAGCTCTATAACATCGACATGCGTTACGAACCGACGAAGACGATTCGGCCCGCGCCGAACGACGGCCGGAAGTACAGCTTGACGGTAACCCCGTTCATCGACGAGCGGAAAATCGCCGATACGGTGCTCATCGGCCGGGTCATCGAGAGGGACGGCGCCCCCATTCCGATCCTGCCCAAATACGTCAAACCGACGGATGCCGTCGCCGCCGCGCTGCGCTCGCTCCTGACCCAGGCGGGATACGCCGTGGCGCCCGACAAACCGGTCTGGGATCTCAAGGAGGCGAGCATCCAGCCGGCGTGGGGCACCCTGCTCGTCGGCGGAACCATCGACGAACTCGACGTGACCTGCCTCGACAATCTGACGATGAAGCGCTACACCGCCAAAGCCCGGGTGACGCTGGTCTTTGCCGATGTCCAGAAAAAGCGGATTTTCTACAAGATCACCTCGGAGAGCAGCTCCTCCCTGGACCACATCGTTTTTTCGGAAGAAAAGCTGCAAAGCCAGATCAACGGCGTCCTGTCGGACGCCATGGAAAAGGCGGTCGAAGGACCGGAGGTCGGCCGCCGGATCACAGAGGCGCTCCGACAGCCCTAGTTTTACAGCCACGCCATCGGGATCGGTCAAAGGCCGGCCATCAAACACCGGCTCTGGACCGATCCCGGTCTGCACTTCCTTTCCGACAACCAAAGAACCGCCGAATCACGCAACACAGGCAACGGCCGCCGGCAAGCCAGAACGCTTTTAAAACCTCAAGCGCGCGGTGCCAGTTTTTCCTTGCAGGGCGGGGCGTGAATCGTTTATCCTTTCTTGTCGGAACGACGCGCCGCCCCGGAAAACGGGTAGCGGGCCCGATCCCTTTTCCTGGGCAGGGAGCAAAAGTTGATGAAGACATTTCTTCTGTGGGCGCTTCTCTTTGGGCTTTGCCTCGCCCTGCCGGGAACCGCAACTACGGCACGGGCTGGCGAAACGCCGACAGCGCCTTTCCGCGCCACCCTCCGCCAGGGGATCGATGCGACCTTCAATCTGGAAAACCGGGAGGCCCTCGCCTTTTTTCAAAAGGCCATCGAGATGGACCGGGAAAACCCGCTCGGCTATGCCTTTTTGGCGTTGGGACGCCTCTTTTCTTACGAAACCGGGTTCGACCTGCCGCAAAGGACGAAGGACCAGGAGGCGATGCTGCGCGACGTCGAAGAGGCACTCCTCAGGGGGCATAAAAGGATCGAAAAGAACGGCCGCGATGCGAACGCCTATTTTGCCATGGCACTGGCCAAGATATTCAAGATCCGCTGGGCGCTCACCCAGAAGAAGTATGTCCTGGTCGCCCAGGAAGCGGCCTCGATCTGGGAGATGCTGGAGAAGGGACGGGCAGCGGACCCCCAGAATTACGATTTCTACTTCCCCATCGGCCTGCTCCATTACCACCTCGATCACCTCCCCACAGCAGCCCGGTTTATCTCCTCCCTGCTGGTCACGGCCGCAGACCACCAGAAGGGGCTTCAGGAATTGGAAATCGCCGCTCAGAAGGGGGATCTTCTCAAGGAACTGGCCCAGGCGGAACTATCGTCGGTCTACACCTATTTCGAAGAGCAGCCGGCCAAGGCCGTTCCCATCACCCAGGCGCTCCGAGAGCGATATCCCCGGAATTACAATTTCGCCTTTGCCCTGGCCAACACCCTGTCCGAACTGCACCGTTTTCCCGAGGCCCTGGTCATCGCCCAGGAACTCGAAAAGGGGATCAAGGCCGGCCAGCCCCCCTTTGCACCCCAGCTCCAGCCCCGTTACGACCACCTGCTCGGCAGGATCCTCTTCAACCAGGGAGATTACGCCGCAGCCTGGGATCGTTTCCAGAAGGCCCTTGCCGACACCTCCATATTCAATGCCCGCAACCGGGTCTCGGCGCTGGTCCGCATGGGGATGATCCTCGATCTCCGGGGGGAGCGAAAAAAGGCGGAAGAACTCTATGCACAAGCCCTGGCGGTCGAGGGTGGCGAGGGGGTCGGTCAGACGGAGGCGAAACGCTATCTCAAGACACCCTACACCCTGCGGCCCAAAACGCCCCTCCCGGCGCCGACGAATGGCCGCTCGACCGTCGTGCAGGGGAAAGGGATGCAACCCCCTTGAACCGGTCGGATCATCATGTTATTTTTGACCACTCCAACGGAAAGGAAACCGATGGGCACCTTCAGAGTCGCCACCTATAACGTCAATTCCATCCGCAGCCGCCTCCATATCGTGATCCCCTGGCTTCAGGAACAGCGTCCCGATGTGTTCTGCATGCAGGAAACCAAGGTGGGGGACGAACAGTTCCCCCAGGCCGATTTCAGGGCGGCAGGCTACCATGTGACCTTCCGGGGCGCCAAACAGTACAACGGCGTGGCCATCGCCTCCAAGGCCCCCCCGACGGCGGTACGTTACGGCCTTGCGGACGGGGGCCCTCCCGACGAGGACCGTCTCATCGCCGGCGTCTTCGACGGCATCACCGTCGTCAATACCTATGTCCCGCAGGGAAGGGAGAAGGACAGCGATCAGTTTACCTACAAGCTCGCCTGGTATCGTCGGCTGAAGCGTTTCTTCGCAGCGCACTACTCCCCTGACCAACCGCTCCTCTGGTGCGGCGACCTCAATGTCGCCCCGGAGGCGATCGATGTCCACGACCCGAAACGTCTCTTGGGCCATGTCTGTTTCACGCCCGAGGTGTGGGAGGCCTTCGCCGACCTCCGGGCCTGGGGACTGGAGGATCTCTTCCGCCGCCACCATCCGGCGGAGCCGGACCGGTACACCTTCTTCGACTACCGGGTGCCGCAGGCAGCGAAACGGGGGCTCGGCTGGCGGATCGACCACATCCTGGCCACACCGTCCCTGGCCGCGCGCTCTCTCCGGTGCGAGATCGATATGCACCCACGGCTGGCGGAAAAGCCGTCCGATCATACGATCCTGGTCACCGATTTTACCACCCCGTAGAAAGGGCGAACCACGCTTTGGACATCCCGACCCTCAATGATGAGATTTCCCGTAAATTCATAAAGATCGAAAGGGATATCGCGGCTTGCGGTTCCCCGGTGGATCTCTGCGAAGCGCTCATCGAGGCCATCGAAAGGCAGTTTGCCGTCCCCTTCGTCTGGCTGACCCTCCTGCAAGCCCCGGAAGCGGCGGAACTACGGAAGGCCCTGGAGAGCTCCGATGAGTTGCGCGACCGGCTGAATGTCCTTTCCCCGGCCGCCTTTCGGGAGATCATTCCCGATCTGTCGACCCCGGTGCTTGCCGGCGGCGATCTGCGACCTTTCTTTCGCCTGCTGCCAACCCGCCGTAAATACTTTCTGCGCTCGCTGGCCGTCTCGCCGCTGACCCTCCGGGGACGTCTGATCGGAAGCCTCAACCATGGCGATGCCGCGCCGGGACGCTACCAACCCGGCATGGACACCACCCGCCTCAACCACCTTGCCGAAACGGTCTCCGATCGTCTCTCGGCGCTGCTGAGCCCGCTGGTTCCATGACCTCACCGCTTCTTGCCATGCCTTGCCCCGCCAGCGAAATTCCCTTTTTCAATGCTCTCCTTGCCCATCGCCCGGCTTCATCGCCAGGATGAGGAAGGTCGCGACCACCAAGGCGGCGAGATTCACGAGCCAGGCGGAGATGTAGGAACCGCTGCGGTCATAGATGTAGCCCGTCACGACGGGACCGATGGCGCCGGCCACGCAAATGCAGAAGGTCACCATTCCATAGGCCGCGCCGAGGGAATGGCGGCCGAAACGGTCGGCCAGCAGGTAGGGAATCATCGTGGAGAGCGCGCCGTAACCGAAACCGAAGGCCAGGGCATAGACAAACAGGATCGTCGTCGAGGAAGCGTACAAAAGGAGGACCATGCCCACCGCCATGCAGAGAAATCCGAAGGAAGAGACGATCTTGGCATCCCGGACGCGATCGCTCAGCCAGCCGAAAAAGAACCTCCCGAAAATACTGGCGATGCCGATCATCCCCAGGGAAGAGGCCGCGGCGACCTTGTCGATCTGCCGATCGAGGGCATAGGGAACCTGATGGACCATGGCCGACATCTCGGCAAAAAAACCGAGGCTGTAGCAAATAGCCAGCACCACGAACCGGGAATCGACCAGGATCGTTCCGAGGGGACGTTGAACCGGAGCGGGACCCGCCATTGCAGGCTCGTGTTCCGCCGCCGGCGCCGAGCCGGCTGCGCCATCGGGCAGGAGGCCGTAATCCTCCGGCTTGGTTCGGCCCATCAGCCACTGGGACAGAGCCACCCCGATGATCAGGACCAGCCCTCCCATGCAGATAAAGCCGACCCGCCAGTCGTAAACCTTGACGATGGTCCCCGCCAGGGGCGCCAGGACCATCGTTCCCACCCCCACGCCGATGGAGGCGATACCGATGGCCAGTCCCCGCTGGTGAACGAACCACTTGGCCACCGAGGAATTGCAGACCACGACGCCTAAAAAGCCGGAGCCCAAGCCGCCGCAAATACCGTAGGTCAGGTAGAACTGCCAGGGTTCACGGATCATAGGGGTGAGCAACATCCCCGCCGCCAGGAACGCCGCGCCCACCGTGATCAACCAACGGGGGGCGATCCGATCGATGAGCCGACCGCCGAAGACGCCCCCGATCCCGTAGGCGAGCAGGAGAACCGACATCCCTGCGGAAATGACCGACCGGGACCATCCGTACTCCAAGGCCATGGGCTTGACGAAGATGCCGAAGCAGTAGCGCGTCCCGTAATTGACGCCCATGATGAGAAACGCGCCGAGCACCACGTACCATCCCCAGTAAAAACGGCGAGCGCCGTCTGCCATACCCTCTTCCTCCTTCTTTCATTCCTGCTTCCCTGGCCACAAAGCCGGCATCATCCGTGACAAGTCCGGAGCGCCTGCCGCGCTACCGCATCCTTTCAACCGCCCGATTTGTAGCCTGTTTGGGAATGGAATTTCAACCGCTATTTACGCCCCCGGATGAGATTTACCTTTCCCGGCCTTTACGGCGCGACGGCTCTGTGCTAGAAAGGCACATGGCACATAAACGATCCAACCCTCCATCGTCCGCCGAACAGAGACGGCGACGGCAGACCTTCCCGGGCAGTCATCCCCGGAACGCACATGCCAGACGCGCCCCGCGGATGAAACCGGAAGCCGATCCGTTGCTCAGGACCGTCTTCGCCCGGATCGGCAAGCCCCCGGCCGCCGATTTCCAGCCCGATCCCTTCCAGATGGAAGCCCTCGCCGCCGTCGGTCAGGACGATTGCCTCGTCACGGCCCCGACCGGCTCGGGCAAGACCTGGATCGCCCAGGAGGCGATCTGTTCCGTGTTCAAGAAAGGCGGCCGCTGCTGGTACGCTTCTCCGCTGAAGGCCCTGACCAACGCCAAGTGGGTGGAGTTCAGCAACTGCTTCAACCCGGAAAACGTCGGCATCGTCACCGGCGACACCAAGGAGAACACCAACGCCCCCATCATCGTCGGCACCACCGAGATCCTCAGGAACCAGTTGTACGACACGATGCACACGGGAGAAAACCTGAACTGCGACCTGGTCATTCTCGACGAGGCGCATTTTCTGGGAGACCGGGACCGCGGGGTCGTCTGGGAGGAGATCATGATCTATCTCCCCGCCCGGATCAACCTGCTCCTCCTGTCGGCGACGATCGGCAACGCCGAGCAGATCGCCGCCTGGCTCTCCTCGATCCGGGGGAAATCCTGCCGGGTCATCCGCGAAGAGAAGCGCCCCGTTCCCCTCTATCCGCTTTTCCTCCATCCTTCGGGCCGCCTCATGCCATTGGTCCATCAGAACCGGCTCTTCGGGAAAATCGCCGAATTCGTCGAACGGCGCCTGTCCGGCCGTCCCGAGCGGGGGATTCCCCCTTTCGGCGAGATGCTCGACGTGTTGACCCCCTTTCACCTCCTGCCGGCGATCTTTTTTCTCAAATCCCGCAGCGAATGCGACGCTGCACTGACTCGGTGCCGCCCCGCGGAGGGAACGCCGGAAGACGACGAGGCGTTCCGGGAGGAGTTGGAGGCGCTGCTCGACCGATTTCCCTATCTGCGCAACCATCGGCAGCTCCACGAACTGCGAACGGCCCGCGTCGCGGCCCACCACGGCGGACAACTTCCCGCCTGGAAATTTCTCGTCGAAGCGATGATGAAACGGGGAAGGCTGCGGGCGATCTTCGCCACCTCCACCGTGGCGGCGGGCGTCAATTTCCCCGCCCGGACGATCGTCCTTTTGAATTCGGACCTCTTCAACGGCCATGAGTTTGCGCCTCTTTCGGGAACGGAGTTCCACCAGATGACGGGGCGGGCGGGAAGACGGGGGCAGGACCGGGTGGGATTCATGCTGGCCGTTCCGGGACGGTTCATGGACCTGATCCATGTCCGGAAGCTGCTCCTGAAAAAACCCGAAGCGATCGTCAGCCGGATCCGCAGTGATTTCTCCATGGTTCTCAACCTCCTGCTCTCCCAAACGCCGGAAGACATCCGGGAGATCTTCGCCAAATCATTGGCGACCTTTCAACAGCAGGACCGGAAGAGGCGGGAAGAGGACCGGACGGACCAGGTCGATCTTTGGACCGAATTCCAGCGCCACCTCCGACTGCTCAAGGAGGAGGGGTTCGTGGACGAGAGGGACCGCTTGACCCAGAACGGCGTCTGGGCCTCCAAACTTCGCCTGGATCAGCCGCTGCTGATCGCCGAATGTCTCCGGAAGAACTGCCTGCCCCGGGAAGACGAGAAGCTCCTGGCGGCCCTCATCGCCCCCTTCGTCTATGACGGGGATCAGGACCTCTTGGTGGTCCGCAGTGAACTCCCCCGGCGGCTGACGCGCGGTTACGACCGGATCAGGGAGAAACTCGCCGACCTGACGGAAAAGCTCAAGGCGGAGGGATTCTCCGCCGCTCCCCTCTTCCTCTGGCCGGCGGCCGTAATCCACGAATGGGCCATGGGCGGCGACTGGAACCGGATCATCGGCAAGACCGGGCTCACCGATGGAGACCTGGCGATGCTGGTCCTGCGGACGGCCGACAACCTTCGTCAAATCGCTTCGTTGAAGGAAACCCATCCCCAAACGGCGACCCTGGCCGCCCGGGCAAGGGAAGCCATCCTGCGCGAACCGGTGGTCTTCGAGTGAGCCCCATGCCAGGGCCGGGCTCTGCCTTTTTTACCATTTGCCGCTTGACATCCCGTCAGACAACATATATATGGCTAAGTTCCTAAGGGCACGATGCGATTGAAGCAAAGCGTCCTTCCGGAAGTCCCCATCGTCTAGTGGCCTAGGACACGGCCCTTTCACGGCTGTAACCGGGGTTCGACTCCCCGTGGGGACGCCATTAACGAAAACAGGGGCCTGGGCATGATGACCGGCCCCTTTTTATTTTCCGATTCTCCCCGCCCCCCGAAAAGCGAAAAAAGAGGAAATCAGCCGGGGGGTCGCCATTTCGTTTTCTTTCCGACAATGTCGTGGGCAAGACCGCCTTCCCTTTTCACGCAATAGTCAACGGCCATCCCTGAAGACGTCGATGCGGCGGAGTCTTTCCTGACAAGCCCTTTTCGCATGGCGACCCTTAGCAGCGACAAGCCGATCGCATGTAAAGACAGGGATGTTGTCAGCAGGTGGGGAGCAGCGAGATCGGCAGGAACAAACCAAAGCGCCTATTGACATTCGATTTACTCTGTGCCTATTCAGCGCCTATAAAATCGGCAGTTTTTCAAACCACACCCGAGGGTGATAAACTCGCGTCCCGACACCGGAGGAGCAACGCCAGCAGGTCATCCTTCGCAAAACAAGAGGAGAAAAGATCGTGGGTTTAGACTGGGGAACCATGTTTCACATTGAATGGAACATCACCTTTTTATTGGCGATGTTGAATATCGTGTTCATCAATATTATCCTGTCCGGCGACAATGCCGTGCTCATCGCGATGGCGGTCCGGGGACTTCCCAAAGACCAGCGGCGGAAGGGGGTCATTTTTGGAACGGCGGCGGCCGTGCTGCTCAGGATCGTGCTGACCTTCTTCGTGGCCCTGCTGCTGGATATCCCTTTCCTCAAGCTGATCGGCGGCGTGCTGATCCTATGGATTGCGATCAACCTGCTCATGGAGCAGGATTCAGAGGAGAAGGAAGCGCAGACCCAAACCCTGGCGCAGGCGATCAAGATCATCCTCATTGCCGACCTGACCATGTCGCTCGATAATGTCCTTGCCGTGGCCGGGGCTGCCGGAGGGAACATGTTTCTCCTGCTTTTCGGACTCGGCGTGAGCATTCCCATCGTGATCTTGACCAGCAACCTGATTTCCACCCTGATGGATAAATATCCGGTCATCGTCCTCGTCGGCGCGGCCATTCTCGGCCGGGTCGGAGGGGAAATGATGATGACGGATCCCTTTATCGAAAAATGGCTTCATCCCGGTCATTTCACCGAGTACGCCGTACAGATCGTTGCGATGGTCGGCGTTGTCGTGATCGGCAAACTCTGGATGAAGTGGAAAATCGCAAAGGCGGAGAATGAAGCCCAGGGCGATGAGTCGGCTCACAAGGCGGATCGCAATCCGGCCGGTGAGCCAAAGGTTTTCAACCATCGCCGGCAGTGAAACAGTGGAGGATCTATGGCAATTTTATCTATCTCAAATGAGTTCAAAAGCGGCGCGACCGAGATCGGTCAGGCGATCGAAAAGCAATTGGGTTACGAGTTTCTCAGCCAGAGCAGAATCATGCATGAGGCCTCTGCGGCGGGGAAGGAGTGGGCGCGCTTCAGTGTGGATTATGGCCAGGCCATGCCCACGCTCTGGGAACGGTACGACTGGTCGTTCATGGGGTTCATGGCGCTGATTCAAAGCATCATTCTCGATCATGCCCAGAAGGACAACATCGTGATCATGTCGAGGGGCGCCAATTACCTGCTGCGCGGTATTCCCCACATCCTTAAAATCCGCATCGCAGCCCCTCTGGAGAAGCGAATCGAGCGAATCATGACGCAGGAGAGTCTGAGCTGGGAAACGGCACGCCTGCTTGTAAAAAAGGCCGATTATGAAATCACCTCGGCGATTCAACAAATATACGGAAAAAAATGGGACGACCCGAGCGCCTATGAGATCAGGTTCGATACGAGCCTCCAGCCGCACGAGCAGATCATCGAAAGCATCAAGAGCCTACTCATCGCCAAAGATCACCTGAAGACTCAGGAAGCCCAGCAGAAGCTCGCGATGAAAGCGCTTGCGGCAAGGATCAAGGCCAGAATCCTGATAAACCCGAAGTTTCTCATTCCCACCCTGGAAGTGGAGGATACCGAAGCGGGGATCGTCCTGCACGGCGTCGCCAGGAGCATCAAGGAACACCAGGCCATCGAAGAAGAAGTCAAGAAAATTTCAGGGGATACGCCTGTAACGTGTACGATTCATTACCGGGGAATGATGTCCGTGAAACCGCACCGGCTGGCTTGATCCTCATTTCAATCACCCATAAACATTCGGAGGCATTATGGCAATCCTGTCCATTTCAAGCAAATACAAAACCGGCGCGTTGGAGATTGGCCAAGAATTGGAAAAAATTCTCGGCTATAAGCTGATCAGACTGGGAGGACGGGAAGGACTGCTCCATGAGGCAAAGCAGGTCGCGAAGCAGTTGAAGTTCTTCGGCACGAAAAACGGTGAGGCAGCGATGGATCACCCGGGCGAAAATGAATTGATCTCTTTCATGAGCCTGGTCCAGAGCGTCATTTTCGATCATGCCGCGAACGACAATGTGATCCTTCTCTCCCGAGCCGGCAATTATCTTCTCGAGGGGATCCCCCATGCGCTCGGCATCCGCATCGCCGCCCCGGAGGAATACCGGATCGAGCGGCTCATGGCACAGGAGGGGATCAGCCACGAAACGGCCCGGCTCCTCGTGAAGCAGGCCGATCGGGAGATCGACTGCACGATTTATCAGCTCTTCGGCAAAGATTGGGATGACCCGGAGGGCTACGAAATGGCATTCAATGCCCACAAGCGGAATCCTGAGGAAATTATTGAACTGGTGAAGAATCTCCTGGTCGCCAAGGACGCCCTGAAGACGCCGGAAGCGGTGGAACTCCTCCGGCTGAAAGCGCTTGCCGCGAGGGTCAAGGCAAAGGTTGCGGTGAATCCGGGGTTCTACGCCTCAACGCTGGATATGGAGATCAAGGGAAACGGCATCCTGCTTCGGGGCATCGTCAGCGGCAAGACCGAGCAGAAAAAAGTCGAAAAGGAGGCGCGGGAAATCGCCGGCGCCGTTCCCCTGATCTGCGAATTGAGTTGCCAGACCTTCAAGAAGAAAACGCAGTCCCTGGTCGAAGGATGATTCACGCCAATACCGGTCGCTGGAAAGGAGGATGCCGATGAATGCTCAGCAGCGGATCAGAGGGGTGCTCTCCACGGTGGTCACGCCGTTCAACGCCGATTACACGCCCGATGCCGGTCGTTTTGTCCGGCACTGCCGATGGCTTGTTTCGCAGAACGTGGGCCTGGCCTGCTTCGGCAACACCTCCGAGGCGAACTCGCTTTCCGTTGACGAACGCATCGCGCTCCTGGATGCCCTTCTGGAGGACGGCATCGATCCCGGACGGATGATGCCCGGCACGGGCCTGTGCTCCCTGTCCGATTCGGTCCGGCTGACGGATCACGCCGTCCGGACAGGCTGCGCCGGCGTCCTGATGCTTCCCCCCTTCTACTACAAGGGCGTCTCCGATGAAGGACTGTTCCGCTATTATTCGGAGGTCGTGCAGCGCGTGGGCGAAGCGCGGTTGCGCATCTACCTGTACCATATCCCGCCGGTGGCGCAGGTGGGGATCACGCTCACCCTGATCGAACGGCTGCGCAAGGCCTACCCGCAAAACGTGGCCGGCATCAAGGACAGTTCCGGAGACTGGCGTCACACCCAGACGATTCTGGACCGGTTCGCCGAAGAGGGCTTCGATGTCTTTCCGGCCAGCGAAACGTTTCTGCTGGCCGCCCTGCGCAACGGCGGCGCGGGCTGCATCTCCGCCATCGCGAACCTCAACCCGGCGGCGATGCACCAGCTCTACTGCCACTGGCAAGCGGGCAATGCCGACGACCAGCAGGACGCGCTCAATCGCCTGCGCAACACCGTCAGCCGTCAGGCGCTGATCCCCGCGATAAAAGCCGCGCTCGCCCACTACTTAGGCGAGCGGTCCTGGGCAACGGTGCGCCCGCCCTTGGTGGAACTGACGGCAGAACAGCGGGCAAAACTCCTCTCCGATCTTGCCGGCGTCGATTTTACGATGCCCGACCTTCCAAGAAGCAGCGGCTGATCAAAAAGAAGTTCCTCGCCGCCGCTACCGCAGCAGAGGCTCTTCCACCGGGCGCCCGATCGTGCCGCGATCACGGACGGACGCGCCTTTAGCGGACAGAACGCACGCCCGCACCACTCCCCTTTTCACTCCCAGTCCGGCATCGCCAGCGGCGACGATTTCTGATTCTTCGATTTCCCGGCGATCGTCCTGAACGACGCCGTTTTCCTGCTCCGCGCTTGTCTCCCCGACGCCATTTCCTTGCCGGCATTGAGGATTTCCAGGACCCCGTTTTTTTTATTGACACTCTTTTTTGGCCATGTTAGAGGCATCGGTAAAGGATTACCGATGCCGATGAATCAAATATTCAATCTTGAGGACATCGAGAAGAAAATTCTTCTCATCCTACGGATATTACATGAATCTTCCGAGCCGGTCGGCGCCCGACTGATCGCCCGGCAGATGGCGGACCACGGCGTGACGCTGAGCGAGCGGGGCGTCCGCTACCATCTGAAGCTCATGGACGATCGCGGCTTGACCCGCCTGGTCGGCCGGCACGACGGCCGGACCATCACCGATCAGGGGATCGAAGAGATCGCCAACGCCCGGGTCCAGGACAAGATCGGCTTCGCCATCTCCCGGATCGAGATCCTGGCCTATCGAACCTCGCTCGATCTGGACAAGCGGCAGGGGGCCCTGCCGGTCAACATCTCTTTTTTCCCTAAAAAATCCTTCAAAAAAGCGCTCGAAGCGATGAAACCCGCCTTCCGCGCCGGACTCCATGTGAGCGAACTGGTCGCCTGCGCCGAAGAAGGCGGCCGTCTCGGAGAGGTCGCGGTTCCCGCAGGCTATGTCGGCTTGGCCACGGTCTGTAGCATCGTGGTGAACGGCATCCTCCTGAAAAGCGGAATCCCGATGGACTCCCGTTTCGGCGGCATCTTACAGGTAAAAAGCACCCAGCCGTTGCGCTTCGTGGAACTGATCGAATATTCCGGGTCCTCCCTCGATCCTTCGGAGGTCTTTATCCGCGGAGGCATGACCTCCGTCCGCCGGGCCGTTGAACTGGGAGAGGGGAAGATCCTGGCCAATTTCCGGGAGATCCCCGTCCCGGCCCTCAAACTCGTCGGAGAGTTGCTGGCCGGACTCCAGAACGCGGGAATCGGCGGCGTGCTCGCCATCGGCGGGCGGGGAGAGCCGCTCTGTCAGATCCCGGTGGACATCAACCGGGTGGGGATGATCCTCTACGGAGGGATGAACCCCGTCGCCTGCGCCCACGAGGCCGGCATCGACGTGGAGAACCGCGCCATGTCCACCGTCATGGAATATCAGGAACTGCAGAATTTCTGGGAACTCTGCAAAGGTAGATAAACAAAGGACCAACCATTAATCAAACCACTCAAAAAAGGAGGAAGATTATGTCCGTCATTCAAGATGTCATTGCCAAGGTAAAGCAAACCGATCCCGATCAGCCCGAATTTCACCAGGCCGTCGAAGAAGTCATGGTCACGCTGGAGCCGACCGTCAAAAAGCACCCCGAGTTCGTGAAGGCCAATATCTACGAGCGGCTGGTCGAACCGGAAAGAGCCGTCACCTTTCGGGTTCCCTGGGTGGATGATAAGGGCAATGTAAAAGTCAATCGCGGATTCCGTGTCCAGTTCAACAATGCCATTGGTCCTTTCAAAGGCGGCCTGCGTTTTCATCCCACGGTCAATCTGAGCATCATCAAATTTTTGGGCTTTGAGCAGATTCTCAAAAACTCCCTGACCACCTTGCCCATGGGCGGCGGGAAGGGCGGCTCCGACTTCGATCCCAAAGGGAAATCCGATGGAGAAGTCATGCGGTTCTGTCAGGCCTTCATGCGTGAACTCTACCGCCATATCGGTCCGGATACGGACGTTCCTGCCGGCGATATCGGTGTGGGCGGTCGGGAAATCGGCTACATGTATGGGTATTACAAGAAGATCCGCAATGAGCATACCGGCGTCCTGACCGGCAAGGGAATGGAATACGGCGGCAGCCTGATTCGTCCGGAAGCCACGGGATACGGCACCGTCTATTTTGCCGCGGAAATGCTGGCAACCCGCGGTCTGGATTTCAAAGGCAAAACCGTCGCCATCAGCGGTGCGGGCAACGTGGCCCAGTACGCGGTGGAAAAGGTCAACCAGTTGGGCGGAAAAGTCATTTCTCTTTGCGATTCGGCGGCGACCATCATCGATGAGGCAGGCATCGATGGAAACAAATGCAGCTACGTCCTGGAATTGAAAAACGTCAAGCGCGGCCGTATTTCCGAGTACGCGGACAAGTACAAGGCCGTCTGCTACGAAAGCAAAAACGTCTGGGATGTCATCCGCGAACAGGGCATCAAAGTGGATATCGCCCTGCCCTGTGCCACCCAAAACGAAATCAGCGGCGCGAACGCTGCGGCGCTGGTGAAAAATGGCTGTTACTGTGTCGCGGAAGGCGCCAACATGCCCTCGACGCCGGAAGCGATCAAGATCTTCCAGGACAACAAAGTTCTGTACGGCCCCGGAAAAGCGGTCAACGCCGGCGGCGTGGCCACCTCCGGCTTGGAAATGAGCCAGAACAGCCTGCGACTTCTATGGACCCGCGAGGAAGTGGACAATCGGCTGCTCCTGATCATGAAGAGCATCCATCAGGCCTGCTACGAAACGGCGGAAGCCTATGGCAGGAAGGGCGACTATGTGCTGGGCGCGAATATCGCCGGCTTCACCAAAGTGGCCAACGCGATGCTGGCCTACGGCATCGTGTAATCGAGCAGGAACCTGACGAGGCCATTGCGCCGACCGACTCAAGGAAAGCGTAGGGATTCCCGACCCCGGGATGCGCGATGCGGACCAACAGCTTCGCGCATCCCGGGAAAGGGTGCCCCATCGACGACGGCCAGCAGTATCGATCGAACCGTATCGAGCGGACGCGTCCGCAGCAAGCGGTGAGGACTCTTCGCCGCTCAGGAGAAACCACCCTTGGTCATCTCTACGCGCATCCCAGCCGCGAAAACGGTGCTCGGGGATGGATTCAAGGGCGGTTTCTTCAGCCCGATCCATTTCTGTTACCGCCTGCGGGCCGGTGATGCAGGCAACCCTCATCTCAGCGCAATCCCCTTGATTCTTTAGGCGGATTAGGGAATAATGGCCCTCAGCGCTTCCCAGTCGCACGAAAAACTTGCCCCTGTCCGCCGCTGGAACATGGGGAGCTGGGATTTCCGGAAACTCTGCAAGGTCAGCAGCAAGGTCCATTCGCATTCATTATTGATGGGAGGAAAAGTGTATGGCAAAGACGAAGCTGAATCCGTTTACCGTTGCCCAGCAGCAACTCGATCAGTGTGCGAAGATTCTCCGTCTGGACCCCGGCGTCCAAGCGATCCTCAGGGTTCCCTCGCGGGAGTTGCACGTCTCGATCCCCGTCCGCATGGACGATGGCAGCATTAAGGTATTCCAGGGATTCCGCGTTCAGTACAACGACGCCAAAGGGCCCTGCAAAGGGGGAATCCGCTTCCATGCCGACGAGACCATCGACACGGTCAGGGCTCTGGCCGCCTGGATGACCTGGAAGTGCTCGCTTCTCGATCTGCCCTTGGGCGGCGGCAAGGGCGGCGTAATCTGCAATCCGAAGGAGATGTCCCAGGGGGAGCTGGAGCGCCTCAGCCGGGCCTACATCGATCAGGTCGCCCGGATCATCGGCCCGGAAAAGGACGTGCCCGCGCCGGACGTCTACACCAACCCCCAGATCATGGCCTGGATGATGGACGAGTATTCCAAAATCTCGGGCCAAAACCAGTTCGGCACGATCACCGGCAAGCCCCTTGCCCTCGGCGGCTCCCTCGGTCGCGGTGACGCCACCGCCCGGGGCGGCCTCTACACGGTCCGCGAAGCCGCCAAGGAACTGGGGATCGACCTTTCCCAGGCGACGATCGCCGTGCAGGGCTACGGAAACGCCGGCTATTACGCGGCCTGCCTCGCCCAATCCCTGTTCGGCTGCAAGGTGGTCGCCGTCGGCGATTCGAAAGGCTGCGTCCTGAGCGAAACGGGCCTCGATCCGCAAGCGGTTGCCAAGCACAAGACAAAAACCTCTACGGTGTGCGACTTCCCGGGCGCCAAGGCCATCAGCAACGAGGAAATTCTCGAACTCGACGTGGACATCCTCTTCCCCGCGGCCCTGGAAAGCGTCATCACCGAGGAGAATGCCCCGCGAATCAAGGCCAAGATCGTCGCGGAACTCGCAAACGGCCCCACGACCCCCGAAGCCGACGTGATCCTCCACAAGAACGGCGTTCACGTGATCCCGGATTTCCTGTGCAACGCCGGCGGCGTGACCGTCTCCTACTTCGAGATGGTCCAGAACTTCTATATGTATTACTGGGAAACCGAAGAGGTTCACAAGCGGCTGGACCGGAAGATGACGGAGGCCTATCACGGGGTCCTCAACACGTCCAAGCGATACAACATCAACATGCGCCAGGCCGCCTATGTCGTTGCGGTCGAGCGGGTCGTTGAAGCGATGAAGCTCCGCGGCTGGGCCTGAGGCCGCCGCAAACCAAACATACAAAGGGGGCGACGAGGCCCCCTTTTTTTCATCCTTCCATCCCGTCCCGGCGCTAGCCTTAAAGCAGCTCCGCTTTCACTTGGGGAGTCCTGTCCGCGACACCATTGTCCGCTACCGCTGTTGGCGACGTCAGGCATAGAATCCCTTTTCCACAAGTAGTGGGGCAGTTTGGAATGCAGATGGCACATGCAGCGTGATTTTTACCGTTGCAGCGGAGCGAACGGTTCAGCGTCGAAAGAGATTTCTGAGCGCAAAGGAGCTGCGTCTGCGAAACCAAACGGGTCCGCCACTTTACGCAGAACGCATTGCATCTGTGCAACGAGCCGTGTTATTTAAAGACTACGCAAGGCCGCCGGAAGCGGCCATGGGTCAATAGGGTGGGCGGTATCTCGGCAACGGAATCGTCCGTTTCGGAAGGATTCGTCACCTTTTGGAGAACCGAGGGTCATGCAGGATAAACCGGATATCATGGATTCGCTTTCCCATGAGTTGATCGGTCGCGATGCTGAAACGCTTTCATTGGTCAGGGAATATTTATCCCGGGAAGATCTCCGGGAGATCAAAAGGCGTCTGATCGGCACCGGCGTTATCGGCGGCAAGTCGGTGGGCATGTTGCTGGCGCACAGTATCCTGCGCAGAGATCCGACCTTTGAGGGGAACGCCGAACTGGAAAATCATGATGCCTTCTATGTCGGCGCAGATGTTTTTTCCGCATGCATGGAGCAAAGGGGCTGGCCGAAGCTCTCCAGGACGCAAGAAACAGCGGAAGGATATTTTGCTGCCGCCCGGGAACTTAAAACCGAGATGCTCCGGGGCGGCTTTCCCGAAAAGATCAAGGAGCAGTTCCGGCTCATGCTGGAGCACTTCGGACAATCGCCGATGATCGTCCGTCCCAGTTCGCTTCGGGAAGACGTCTTTGAAAATGCGTCTGCCGGAAAATTCGCAAGCCATTTTTGTCCCAATCAAGGGTCGCCGGAAAAACGTTATCAAAATTTCGAAACGGCGGTTCGCAAGATTTTCGCCTCCACCCTGAGCGAAGCGGCAGTCGCCGACCGCCTACAGCGAGGAGCGTCCCTGCGGGATGAACCCCTGGCACTTCTGGTTCAAAAGGTCTCCGGCTCCCGCCGCGGTGACTATTTTTTCCCCGATCTGTCCGGCATCGGCCTTTCCCATAATCCGTTCGTCTGGAGAAGGGGCACGGACCCGAAAGCCGGCCTGCTGCGCCTGGTCTTCGGCCTGGGAACCAGAGCGGTCAATCGCCCGGAAAACGAGTATGCCCGTATCGCCGCACTCGATGCGCCGCTGCTCAACCCTTACAACCGGCCGGAGGATGTGAAGCGATTCTCCCAAAGCAACGTGGATGTCTTGGACCTGCGGGACAATGCCTTTCGAACGATTTCGGCGGCGGAATTGCTGGCCGGCGCCTGGTCAACGGAAACGCCTCTGGACCTGATTGCCACGCGCGACAGGACGGCCTCGGAATACCTCGCATCACGAGGGTCACCGGCCAACGACGCCTGGATCCTGACTTTCGACAAGCTGTTCGAGAGCACTCCCTTTGCCAAGACCATGTCCCGGATGCTCAAGAACCTTGAGCAAGCCTATGCCGTGCCGGTGGAACTCGAATTCACGGCCAACTTCACGGATCAGGAGATACCGAAGCTCAGTCTGCTGCGCTGCCGTCCCTTCCGGACCAAAGGCCATTGCCGCCCGGCGGAGTTGCCGGAAAAAAACGACCAGCCAACCATCCTTCTGCAACAGGAGGGCAACTTCATGGGCGGCAGCCTCTGCCAGACGATTGCCCGCATCATCTACGTCGATCCCCGCGGCTACGCCGAATCGACCGTTTCCGAAAAATATGAAATCGCCAGGCTGACGGGCCGCTTGAATCAGCAGATCGAAAAAGGAGATCAGCCGCCAACCCTCCTGCTGGGACCGGGGCGCTGGGGCACCACCACCCCCGAGTTGGGCGTTCCCGTCCGTTTTTCGGAAATCAACCGCATGACCGCCATTGGCGAAATAGCGTATCGGGACGGCTCAAAGACCCTTGAGCTTTCCTTTGGCGCCCATTTTTTTCAGGACCTGGTGGAAAGGGACCGGTTTTACCTGGCCATCTATCCGGAAAAAGAAGGCGTTATCTTCAACGCCCCTTGGCTGAAAAAGCAACCGAACCTCCTCACGGCTCTCCTGCCGAATGAGACACGTCTCGCCAAGGTGGTCCAGGTGGTCGATACGCGAAAAATGGATTTGCGGCTGATATCCGATATCGCGACCCAGCAGCTGATTTGCGTTAGTCGCCGCTGACCACGAGCGTTCGCAGGGACCTTGGGAATGCCGATGCCCTTGCCGCATCGTCCGGCAGCTGCCGGCTCGAACGCCAATTGACTTTTATCGGGGCAGATAATAGATTGTAAAAAAGAGCGGTCCCGGCAACCCTTGACCCCAAGGCTGCCGTTCCCAGTTGAATGACCGATGGTTTTGCCATCCAGAGGAGAAAACGCATGACGGCAAATAACGCATGTCCCCCGCCAACGCTGGCGGTTGGGGAAAGGCGGCACGGTTTTAGAGTGCAGCGCATCGAACAGATTCCGGACATCCGGGTCACGGCCTATCAGATCGAGCACGAAAAGACGGGGGCAAAGCTTCTGCACCTCCACTGCGACGATCGGGAAAATCTCTTTTCCATCGGGTTCAGAACGCCGCCCAGCGATTCGACGGGCGTCCCCCATATTCTCGAACACTCGGTCCTGGCCGGTTCGGAACACTATCCCCTCAAGGACGTTTTCAACGAGCTCCTCCGCGGGACCCTCCAGACCTTTCTCAACGCCTTCACCTATCCCGACAAGACGATCTATCCCGTGGCCAGTCAGGAACGGCGTGATTTTTTCAACCTCGCCCGGGTCTACACCGATCTGGTCCTGAGGCCGCGGCTGCGGAAAGAGACCTTCCGCCAGGAAGGACACCATCTGGAATTCGACGCCACCGGGACCCTGACCCGCTCGGGAATCGTCTTCAACGAGATGAAGGGGGTCTACTCGTCACCCGATTCGCTCATGTACAAGGCCCTACAGGAACATCTCTATCCGGAAACACCCTACGCCTGCGACTCGGGCGGCGATCCCCGCTCGATCCCGGATCTGACCTACGAAGGATTCCGGGCCTTTCACCGGTCCTTCTACTCGCCGACGAATGCACGCTTCTTCCTCTACGGGGACATCCCCACGGAGGAGCACCTCCGGTTTCTTGCCGAGCTGCTGGCCGGATTCGAACGGGTCGCCGTGGATTCTTCCATCGCCCTTCAGGAGCGCTGGCGCAGCCCCCGTTCCATTCACGATTTCTACCCCATCGACCGCGGAGAGAAACTGGCCCGAAAAACGACGGTCAACATGGCCTGGCTGACGGCGGAAAACACAGCCGGAAAGACGGCAATGCTCCTGACGATCGTGGCCGACCTGCTCATCGGCAGCGCCGCCTCGCCGCTCCGCAAGGCCCTCATCGATTCGGGCCTCGGCGAAGACCTCTCGCCGGTCACGGGATTGGAAAAAGACTTGCGGCAAATCGCCTTCGCGGTGGGGCTGCGGGGCACCGATCCCGAACAGGCCGAGCGGATCGAAGCCCTGATCCTCGATACGCTCCGGGAGGTGCGGACGCAAGGCTTCGACCGCGACCTGATCGAAGGAACCCTCCACCAGATCGAATTCCACGGACGCGAAATGGTGCGCAACAGCTACCCTTACG
Source organism: Deltaproteobacteria bacterium (assembly GCA_021817825.1). Classification (GTDB taxonomy): domain Bacteria; phylum Desulfobacterota; class Syntrophia; order Syntrophales; family UBA5619; genus JAKAFS01. Next base: position 36,248 of record JAKAFS010000029.1, read on the forward strand.
GGATCGTGCTCATGGGGCGCGCTTACCACGCCTGGCTGTACGACGGAGATCCCCTGACGGACCTCAATTTCCCCGCCGCGATCCTCGAAATCCGCCGCGCCTGGGAGGCCGACCCCACCCTTTTCCAGCAGGTCCTGGGCGAGTGGTTCCTGGACAATCCCCACCGGCTCCTCTCGGTCATGGAACCGAGCCACACCTACCAGGAGGAAAAAGAGCGGGAAATGCGCGAACAGTTGGCGCGCCTACAGGCCTCCCTTTCGACCGAGGCCCAGGAAAAGATTCGCGCCGAAGCGGCGGCGATGAAACGCTTCCAGGAAGAGCCCGACCCCCCGGAAGCGGCGGCAACGCTTCCTAAACTGAAGATATCCGATATTTCGCGCGACATCGAAAGGATACCCACCGAACGGTCCGTGGTCGGCGGGGTGCCTGTCCTTAGCCACGATCTCTTCACGAACGGCATCGCCTATCTCGATCTGGCCTTTGACGTTTCGGACATCCCCGAGGAGTTGCAACCCTATCTTCCGCTTCTGGGAAAGCTCTCCGTCGAGATGGGAGCGGCCGGCCTTTCCTACGAGGCGATGGCCCGGCGGATCGCCCTGCGGACCGGAGGCCTCGGGGCCAATCTCGCCACGGGCATGACCGCCGACGGCCGCGGCGACTGGCAGAAGCTGTTTTTCTCCGTCAAAGCCCTCTACCGGAATGGGGATGAGGCCCTGGAAATCGTCCGGGACATCCTGACGGCAGGGGACTTGGACGACGGCATCCGCATGCGCGACCTGATCCTCGAAAAGAAGAACAAACTTCATGCCTCGGTCATTCCGGCGGGCCATCTCTTCGCCCAGATGGCCGGCGCGGCCTCTTTATCCCTGTCGGCGCGGCGCAACGAACAGTGGCACGGGCAGACCCAGTTGCGTTTCATTGCCGGCACGGCGGACAAGTTGGAGGGACGGCAAGAGGAATTGCGGGAAAAGCTGCGGCGGCTGCGGGCCATCGTCTTTACGAAAAGCCGCCTCTACCTGAATATGACGGCCGATGCCGAGGGTCTGCAACGGCTGTCCGGCGCCGTCTCCCGGTTGACGGACGCCCTGCCTGCCGGGACGCCGCCGGGCAGGACCGAGACGCTGCCGTTCCCGCCCAAACACATCGGCATCGCCATCCCGGCCCAGGTCTGCTATGTGGCCAAGGTTCTCGCGGCGCCGCCCTATGCCGATCCGCTGGCCGCCGCCCTCTTCGTTCTGGCAAAGCAGCTTTCCAATGGTCCTCTTTATCGGCAGATCCGCGTGCAGGGCGGTGCCTACGGCGGCTCCTGCCGTTACGAGCCGCTGGGCGGCCTGTTCGCCTTTTTCTCCTACCGGGACCCCCATCTCACGGAAACCCTGGAAGTCTATCGCCAGGCTGCGGAGAGGGCCGTGGAGCATCTCGTATTGCCGGAGGAAACGGAAAAGGCCATCATCGGCGCCATCGGCGGACTGGATCGACCGCTGGACCCCGCAGGCCGCGGTTACACGGCCCTGATCCGGGAATTTTCCGGTCTGACCGACGCCGACCGGCGCCGTTTCCGGAGCGAGGTGCTCGCCGTCAGCCCGGAGCGCCTCCAGGACGCGGCGCGGCGTTATTTTCCCGCCGCCGCGGCGGCGGCGATCATCGCCGTCTGTGCGGCGGAAGAACGGCTGCAAAGGGCCAACGAAACCCTGTCCGAGAAATTGACGATCGAGAGGCTGATTTGATCCGCCAACGGTCTCAGCCGCCCCAGAAAGAAGGAATGTCCAGGAGATGAAGAAAACCGTTTTTCTGTGTCTGTTGCTGGTCCTGTATCTGGGCGCGGCAGCCTGCACCGCGTCCTTCAAAAACTATGGCCGCTTCGTTCTAAGCGATGAAGCGGGACGGGCCTTTGACCAATATAGAGTCAACGAAGAGCTCCGTTACTACATCAGCGGTCCCGACCTCTTTCCCAATGCTTTGCTGGGTCTGCACCGGAGCTACCGCCTCAGTCCCGGCGCCCTCTGGAGAGAGGTGGCAATGGATCCCCGGAGGATGCAGGAAATCATCGAACACATGAAGACCCAAGCCTTCCGGTTCGGACTGTTCCCCAACAGTTATGTGCTGGTCGATAATCGGGACCGCCCGGTCGGCGTCTGGTATTCGATCCGCGAGGCCCAAACCCACCTCCTTACCGAAGCGGACGGAACCCTGTCGATTCCGACACCGCCGGTCGATACCTTCCTTAGGAAGGAAGAAAAATGGCCCGACTGAGGCAGCGCGAAAGGCCGTTGGCGCTTGCAATTTGCCGCCGAATCCGCTAAGACTCCTCATCAATCTCTCATGAGGAGGCAGCAAAGAAGATGAAGGCTCTGGTCACCTACTGCTCGCGAACCGGCAACACCGAAAAACTGGCCCGCGCCATCTACGACGCGCTGCCCTGCGAAAAGGAACTCATCCCCATTGCGGACGTCAAAGACGCCAGCGGCTACGGCATCATCTTCGTCGGTTTTCCCGTCGAGGCCCACAGCGTGCCCACCGAAGCCCTTCCCCTCTTCAAGATCCTGCCCGCTGGGCAGCCGATCGCCCTCTTTTGCACCCATGGTGCGCTCCGGGGCGGCCCTCTGCCGAAGCAGGCCCTCGAACATGCGGCCAGCCTCGCTTCCCGGGTCAAGGTGCTGGGCACCTTCGGCGTTCGGGGACAAGTTTCGCCCAGGATCATCGAGATCCTGCAAAGAAGCGCCGAACACCAAGCATGGGCGGAAGAGGCGCAGAGCGCCTGCGGCCACCCCGATACCGCGGATCTGACCGACGCCAGGGCATTTGCCCTGGAGATGGTCGCTAAAATCGGCCATTAGGGTTTCGCCTTCGGTGATTATTCCGCGGATTCAGTTCGGTGCCGTCGTGTTGCGAAAGCGGAAAGCCTGATTGAAAACAAAAGCGCCCCGGAAATGCAAGCCTCCGGGGCGCTTCTTTAATTGAAAATTCTGCCGATCTTCAGATCATCTCTGCCAGTTTTGCCAAGGCCTGCTCCAGATGCTCCGGCTGCTGCCCTCCCGCTTGGGCCATGTCGGGACGGCCGCCGCCGCTTCCGCCGACGAGCGGGGCCACGGCCTTGATGATGTTGCCCGCATGATAGCGGTCCGTCAGGTCTTTGGTCACCAGACACAGGAGCATCGCCTTGCCCTCCGTCCGGCTCCCGAGGAGGATGATCCCGGAACGGAGACGGTCCCGGAGCTTGTCGCCCAGATCCCGAAGCGTCTTGACATCGGCGGCCGCAACTTCCGCCGCCAGCACATCGACCCCCTTGATCTGCCGAAGGCGACCCATCAGGTCGCCGGAATCCTTGGCCGCCATCTTTCCCTTGAGGGCCTCGATCTCCTTTTCCAGCTCCCGCTCCCTTTTCAGAAGCTTGTCCGTCCGGTCGGCCGTCTCCAGAAGACCCGTTTTCAGGTAGCCGGCCGTCTTTTTGAGTTCCCCCTCCAACTGCCGCACATGCCGGACCGCCCCATCGCCGGTGACCGCCTCGATCCGGCGGACCCCCGCGGCCACGGCCGATTCATGGACGATCTTCAATAGTCCGAGATCGCCCGTCCGGGTGACATGCGTCCCGCCGCAGAGTTCGCGGCTGAAGGCGCCCATGCCGACGACGCGGACCGAATCCCCGTATTTTTCGTCGAAAACCGCCGTCGCCCCCGTCTTGACCGCCTCCGCCAAGGGCAGGACCGACGTCTCGACGGGGCAGTTCGCCCGGATCATCCGGTTGACCTCGTCCTCGATCCGCGCCAGTTCCTCCTCCTCAATCCGGGAGAAATGGGTGAAGTCGAAGCGAAGTCGTTCGGCGTTGACCAGCGATCCCGACTGCTTGACATGGTCCCCCAGGACGGATTTCAGAGCCGCCTGGAGGAGGTGGGTCCCCGAGTGGTTGGCCTCCGTGGCCCGCCGCGTATCTTCACCGACCTGCAAACGGACGGCGTCGCCCCGGCGGAGCTTTCCTTGGAGGAGTTTGCCGACATGGACGATGAGGTTCTCCAAAGGCCGCTTGGCGTCCGTGACCGCGAAACGGAACCCCTCCCCCTCGATCACGCCCCTGTCCCCGACCTGTCCGCCGACCTCGCCGTAGAAGGGGGTCCGGGCACAGAGGATCTCCGCCTCGTCGCCGGCCGCGATTTCCTCTATGGGCCGGCCGTTTTTCAAAAGGACCAGGACCTCCGAGGTCCCCTGGGTAACCCCTTCGTAACCGACAAATTCCGTGACAATCCCCTGGACGGAAAGGCGGTGGTAGACCTCGGAAATCGCCTCCTGGCCGCTTCCCTTCCAGGATTCCCGGGCTTTTTCCCGCTGGGCCTCCATCGCCTTTTCGAAGCCGTCCATATCGAGGGCAAGGCCGTCCTTCTTGACGATGTCGGCCGTCAGGTCCGTCGGGAACCCGAAGGTGTCGTAGAGTTTGAAGACGGCATCTCCCGGAACGACCTTGCCGCCCGCCCTCTTGACGGCCTCGACCTCCTCCTGGAGGATCTTCAGCCCCCCGTCCAGGGTGGCGATGAACCTGTCCTCCTCGCTCTCCACCACCTTGCGGATATAGGACGCCCGCTCGACCAGTTCCGGATATTTAT
>JAKAFS010000103.1 GCA_021817825.1 Deltaproteobacteria bacterium
GACGTGGATGCCGTCATCGGCAGGACGAAGGAAGATACGGTCTTTGAGCTGACCGGCGCACTCTCCGGGCGGAACCTGATCCCCGCCCTGAAGACCCTGCACGAGCTCCTCGACCAGGGCGTCCACCCCCTGATGATCATGACGATGATCGTCAGGGAGATCCGTTTCCTGTTTCAGGCGAACCTCCTGCTTGCGTCAGGCAGGCTGGGGGCGTATCAGACGACCATGGACTACGGCCGGTTTCAGAAGGCGATCCTCCCCGCCCTCAAACAACTGGCCGCCGACGGAGAGGAAACCATCGCCGTCGTTTCCCAGCACCCCTTTGTGGTCTATCAGGCCCTGAAGAACGCGGAACGTTTCACCCGTGCGGAACTGACCGGCTATCTGGATCTGCTGCTCCGGACGGATCTGGCGCTCAAGACGACCGGGCAGGATCCCCGCCTCCTTTTGGAGCGGGTTCTGATCACGGTCTGCGGAGCTAAAGTTTCCTGATCCGGGTCAGGGCGGCCCGTTTCTGTTTGGACAGGCGGCGGGCGGGTCCCTTCTTTTTTGCGGCGGCGCGGCGGTCTTCGTCCTCTTCTTCTTCCGTCTCCGGCGGGCCTTCGGAGACAGGACCCGCCGCGATGCCGTCGAGCCGGGCGGCGAAGGCGGCCGAGGCGATGGAGGTCTTCCCCCGGCGGGCGGCAAAGTTCACGATCTCCCGGTCGGAGGTGACGACCATGATCTCCTCGCTCCCCTTCGCGAGGAGCCGTTTGATCACCTCGTCGGCCTTCTCCCCCAGGCGGGAATAGATGATGTCCAGCCCTCCGGCCCGGTCCCGCTCCTCCTGGGGCGAGCCGCCCACCCAGCCGTCGAAGACGACCGTGATCCGGTGTCCGCGGAGCCTCCGGTAGTCGGCAAGGCTCCGGACAAGGGCCTGCCGACCCGCCTCGAGGCTGATCCGCTCGTATCCCCGGAGGGTATCGGATTGACGGATCAGGTTGTAGCCGTCCACGATGAGGTGCATGCAGCCCCCTTCTTTACCTTCCTCAAAAAAATAGCCGTTGCAAGACCTTTGCGTGATTTTCAAAGGTCTCGCCCCAGGAATTCGTTGTCACTGCGGGGTGAATATGCTATAAGCCCTTCCGGCCGGACGTCCGACCGGATTTTCTCTTTTCATAAAGTACTATACCAAACCGGGTTTCATTTGAACATCCAAAAGGCAGGTGTGCAGGCCGAAATTCTCTTGAAAAAGGCAAGCGACCATAGAAGGAGAGAACCCGATGGCAGAGAAAGTCTACGCACCGGGAGAATGTTACAAGTACCAACTGATCATCAAGCACCTGCTTGAAACGCCGCTCTTCTTCGCCCCCGACCAGGAGATCGTCTACCGGGACAGGGTCCGTTTCAACTACCGAAAACTCAACGAGCGGATCCACCGGCTGGCCAACGGCCTGGCAAAGCTGGGCGTCCGCCAGGGCGATACGGTCTGCGTCTTCGATTACGACAGCCACCGCTATCTGGAGTGCTTCTTCGCCGTCCCCATGATGGGGGCGGTCCTGCACACCCAGAACTGGCGTCTGTCGCCGGAACAGATCCTCTATACGATGAATCACGCGGAGGACAGGGTCGTCCTTGTCCATGAGGATTTTCTGCCCCTCTTGGAGGCCGTTTACCCTCAACTTGCGACCGTCGTACGGATCGTCCTGATCTCCGACGGCGGCCCGAAAATCGAGACCCGGCTTCCCATCGCCGCTGAGTACGAAGAACTCCTCCGGGGGGTTTCCGGCTGCTGCGACTTTCCCGATCTCGACGAGAACACGAGGGCCACGCTTTTCTATACGACGGGGACGACCGGCCTTCCCAAAGGCGTCCATTTTTCCCACCGCCAGCTCGTCCTCCATGCCCAGGCCCAGATGACCGGCGCCAGCGTCTATGAGTCCGTCGGCCGGTTCCGGTCCAACGACGTCTACATGCCTCTCACCCCGATGTTTCACGTCCATGCCTGGGGATTTCCCTATGTGGCGACGATGCTGGGCGTCAAGCAGGTCTATCCCGGAAGATACGAGCCGCCGATGCTGCTCAGACTGATCGAGACAGAGCAGGTGACCTTTTCCCATTGCGTCCCGACGATCGTTCACATGCTCCTGTCGAGTCCGGCCGCCGGGACCACGGATCTTTCCCGGTGGCGGGTGGTCGTCGGCGGGGCGCGCCTCCCCAAGGGGCTGGCCCGGGAGGCGATGAGCCGCGGGATCGAGATCTACGCCGGCTACGGGATGTCGGAGACCTGCCCGGTCATCGCGGTGGCGAATCTCAAACCCCCGATGCTCGCCTGGGAGAAGGAGGAGCAGATCGACCGCCTCATCATGACGGGCCTTCCCGTGCCGCTCGTCTATGCGCGGATTGTCGATGCGGAGGGGAAATATCTGCCCCATGACGGCGCCGCGACGGGCGAGCTGGTCATCCGGGCGCCATGGCTTACGGAGAGCTATTACAAGGATCCGGAGAGATCCGAGGAGCTCTGGCGGGACGGGTGGCTCCATACGGGCGATGTCGCTTACATCGATCCGGAGGGGTACATCCAGATCACCGACCGGATCAAGGATGTGATCAAGACCGGCGGCGAGTGGGTCTCTTCCCTCGATCTGGAGAATCTGATCAGCCAGCACCCGGCCGTCTCCGAGGCGGCGGCTATCGGTGTCCCCGACGGCAAATGGGGCGAGCGCCCCCTGCTGATCATCGTCCTGAAGCCGGCGTTCCGGGGACGGGTGAAGGAGGAGGAGATCCATCTTTTTATGACGAAGTGCGCCGCGGAGGGAAAGCTTCCCCGGTACGCCGTACCGGACAAAATTCTCTTCGTGGACGGGATCCCCAAGACCTCCGTCGGGAAGATCAACAAGATCGAACTGCGGAAGCAGTTCCGTTGACTTTTTCATAGCGACCATCATGGGAAGGGAGGAAAAGGACGATGGATTTTGAACTGACCGAAGAACAGAAGATGCTGCAGGATATGGCGTACCGCTTCGCCAGGGCCAATTTCACCGCCGTGTCGCAGGAGTGCGACGAGGGGGAGAAATACACGGCGGAGATCCGCAAGAAGGCCGCAGCCCAGGGTCTGGTCGGCGCCTGGATTCCGGAGGAGTACGGCGGCGCCGGGGCCGGCTGTCTCGGGAACGCCATCATCACCGAGGAGCTCTCCAAGGTGGACATGGGAATCGGTCTCAATGTCACGGCGGCGAGCTTCGGCTGCGAGGCGATCCTCCAGTACGGCTCCGAAGAGCAGAAAAAAACCTGGCTGCCGCCCGTCTGCGCCGGGGAGCAGGTGAGCGCCGGGGCATTCACGGAGCCCAACGCCGGGACCGATGTCGCCGGCTACAAGACGCGGGCCGTCAAGGACGGGAGCGACTACGTGATCAACGGCAGCAAGATGTTCATCACCAACGGGACGGTCTGCGACTTCATGGTGACGCAGTGCATCACCAATCCCGATCAGAAGAAGCACAACAGCTTCAGCCTGATCATCGTCCCGGCGGCGGCCAAGGGGATCACCCGCAGCAAGATCCACGGGAAACTGGGGATCCGGGCAAGCGACACGGCGGAGATCGCCTTCGAGGATGTCCGGGTTCCTTCAGAGAACCTCGTCGGGAAGGAGGGGCAGGGATTCCGCGAGCTGATGCACTTCTTCGACACCACCCGCGTCATGGTCGCCGCCCAGGCCCTCGGCCTGTCGGAGGCCTGTCTCGATACGAGCGTCAGGTATGTCAAGGAGAGGACCGCCTTCGGGGCGCCGCTCGGATCGTACCAGCTCACCCAGATGAAGCTGACCGAGATGGCGATCCGGATCGAGGCCCTCCGGGGTCTGGTGCTCAAGGCGGCCTGGCTGATCGATGAAGGGCGCCCCGACTACACGCTCGCGGCGATGGCGAAGTTCTTCGGCGGACAGACCGCCGTCTTCTGCGCCAACTATGCGGTGGAGCTCCACGGGGGGTACGGGTACATTGAGGAGTATCCGGTTCAGAAGTGGTACCGCGACGCCAAGATCCTCGAGCTCTATGAGGGGACGAAGGAAGCGGAGATCATGACCATCGGGCGGTTCCTTCAGGCGAGATGACGGCAGGCGAGATGACGGGGGGGAGCTACCACCCCTTGGTCCACATCTCGTCGTCCTCGTAGACCTTCTCGTCGTTCTGGGCGGCCTCCTCTGCATCCGCCTCGATCATCCGGCCCGGATTCGGATCCTTGATCAGTTCGCGGTAGTACTCGTGCTGGACGAGGAGGTTCATGACGTCGTTCGTCCCTGTCCAGATCTGGATGAGGCGGGTGTCACGAATCATCTTCTCGATCGGAAAGACGTTCGTGTAACCGATTCCGCCGACAACCTGCATGGCGAGGTTGCAGACCGTCCAGGCGGTGTCCGTGGCGAATTTTTTTGCCTCGCTCACCAGCCGGCGGGCGGCGGGGAGTCCCGCGTCGACGGTCTTCCCCGCGGCGATGGTGAGCGCCCGGGCTGCGTCCAGGGCGGTGATCGCATCGGCGATTTTGAAACTCACCCCCTGGAAGTTCCGGATCTTCTGGCCAAAGGCCTTCCGCCGGTCGGAATAGCGGGCGGCGACCTCGAGCGCGGCGCGGGCCATCCCGAGCGAGCCGCCGGCCGAGGTGAGGCGTTCCGGGACCATCATCGTGTCGAAGATCAGCGCCCCCTGGTTGAGGCCGCCAATGAGGTTCTCCGCCGGGACTTTCACATCCTTGAAAAGCAGCCGCCCCGTCCCGCCGCCCCGCGTCCCGAGGAGCTTGTAGAGGTACTTGACCTCGACGCCCGGACGGTCCTTCTCGATGAGGATCAGACTGATGCGCTCATGGGGCTTCCCGGCGGGATCCGTGTTGCAATAGACGATGAAGAAGTCCGCCCCGTCGGCGGCAACGACGAAACGCTTCTGGCCCCGGACGACAAAATGATCGCCCTTGAGTTCCGCCCGGGTCGTGGCGCCGAAGAAATCGGAGCCGCCCCGGGGTTCGGTAAGGGCTTCAGCGGAGATCAGCTCCCCCTTCAGGAGCGGCTTGAGGAATTTTTCCTTCTGGGCTTTTGTCCCGAAGGAGTGGAGGGCCTGACCGACGATCGAGGGCATGGAGAAGGCGCAACCGAGGGCCGTGCCCAGGACCCCCACCTCCTCGAGGGCGGCGATTTCGGCGCTCCAGGTCAGGCCGCGGCCGCCGTATTCTTTGGGGAAGCGCAGGCCGAGGAGGTTGGCGTCTCCCAGGGCCTTGACGAACTCCCGGGGGTAGGTGATCTCGTCCCGGTCCATCCGCCGAATCAGGTCGGACGACACCTCCTGCTTGACGAACGCCCGCACCTCCTTCTTCAAGGCAGTTTCTTCCGCTGTCAAAAGAATGTCCTGCAGCATGGCAGTTCCTCCTTTGTCCTTTTTGCGAGAGCAGAAATCGGGTTTGCCGGGGAAAGGCCCCGTGTATTCAGGTAACGAGGGTGGGCGCCGTCAGGAGAGTCTGCATCGCCTGGATCGTTTCGGCATAATTGCTGCTTTCAAAGATGGAGGCGCCCGCGACGAGGATGTCCGCGCCGGCATCGGCGATGGAACGGACATTTTTCAGAGTCACGCCGCCGTCGACTTCCAGAAGGACCTCCGGGGCGATGATGCTGATCAACTCCTTCGCCCGCATGACCTTGGGCAGCATCCCCCCGATGAACTTCTGGCCCCCGAAGCCGGGGTTGACGGTCATGATAAGCAGCAGATCGATATCGGGCAGGATCGGTTCCACCTGGATGAGCGGAGTCGCCGGGTTGAGGGAGACCCCGGGTCGGACCCCATGCTCACGGATCATGGCGATGGTCCGGTGGAGATGGACTGTGGCCTCCACGTGGACGGTGATCCGGTCGCACCCCGCTTTTGCAAAGGCCTCGATATACCGCTCGGGATTTTCGATCATCAGGTGGACGTCGAAGGGAAGACGGGTTGTTTTCCGGAGGGAGGCGATGAGACCCGGTCCGAGTGTGAGGTTGGGGACGAAGTGGCCGTCCATCACGTCGATATGGATCATGTCCGCTCCTGCCGCCTCGACAGCCGCGATCTCCGTGCCGAGTTTGCTCCCGTCCGCCGACAGTATGGATGGTGCGATTTTTTTCATGGCTCATTCCGGATTTGATTGAGGTCTAAAAACGCTTTCATGCCGTAGGGTTTTCATACACCATCGCTGTGGTCGTGTCAACAACGGTTCGTAAATGAGCAGACGGCACAGAGGAGAAGGTAATGACGACAGGAATGGTAAAAGATCCTTTTTCGGCTGGGATTTTCGGATTCTGGGGAGAGTGGTTTCGATAGAGACCGCGATCCAATCCGGGATTGATTGGAATCAGTCAGGCAAAAACACTTATGTTGCTGGAATAGCTTGTTTATTTGAGCGGGCGAATATCGACCAATGGTCGTGCTTGAGCAGCACCCTATGTGCGAATTTCACACTTCAGGTTCTACAGGGCGGATTTGTTGGCTTCCCCAGGATTTATGGATGCTGGAAGCGTGCATCGACCGCACTATTTCGGCCGGCCCCGCTCTCCGGATGCCCTGCCGCGCGAAAGAAAAACGACCCGCCGCAGTTTATTTCCTTCCCCGCCTTTTATTCACAACCATAAGGAATTATAAAGTTATTTCAATGTAATTTCGGATGCAGGTGCCGGTAAGCCGGGTATGAAATCCGGGGATCGGCCTGCTTGGCACGGCCATTGCCCGATAACTTACCGTTTAGGATCTGTGCAGCAGGCTGTGATCAGCCTGATAAGGGCTTGGATCGATTTCCGGACGAAGGGTGATGGGAAGACAAGCGTCACAATGTCTGGAGTTTGCCATGGGATTAAATGAATAAAAAAGAGCTTCAGAAGACGCTTTCCGCCGAAACCATATTCGACAATGGTGCGGAACCGGAGACCGGTTATAATACCGTATGCGCCTGCGACATGATGAGCGAACTGCTGGCAGTCATGAACCAGACCCGCCGCCACAACCACGGTATCATCCTCCTGACGGGCCTGGCGAACCCGCAGGTCATCCGTACATCCGAGCTGGTGGATATACGTCTGATCGTTTTATTGCGCGACAAGAAACCGACAGCGGAGATGGTGGAACTGGCAAGTAAATGCGGCATTACGATCATGAGCACGCCGTATACGATGTACAAAAGCTGCGGCGTCCTTCATGAGAGGAAACTCAATGATGTCCAATTGGAGACGGGTGCCGATTGAATGAAGCCAATGGCAGTAAGATGCACCTCGAATTCCCAGTCCAGGGCGGTAACTTCAGCGGTGCGGGAGGGGCTTCGAGCAGCATCAAAAACGTGTTGAAGCAACTCGGTATTGCTTACGACACGATAAAACGGGTGGCGATTGCCAGCTACGAATCCGAGATCAATATCGTGGCATACGCCACCAGGGGGGAGCTCCTGGTGGACATCGAACCCGGTGAAATCGCCATTACCGCCGTGGATATCGGACCGGGGATCCCGGATATCGAAAAGGCCCTGCAGGAAGGCTACTCAACGGCCACTCCCCTGATCAGAGAAATGGGTTTCGGCGCCGGATTGGGACTTTCGAATATGCAAAAGGCCGCGGATGATATGGTCATCGAATCCGTGGTTGGGGAAGGCACAACGGTTAAAATGAAATTCAGGCTTTCATGACGAGATGAGCTACTTCCACTCGGTCAAACTGCTCGACAGCGAATGCAAGGGATGCACCCACTGCATTCGGACATGCCCCACCGAAGCGATAAGGGTCCGCAACGGAAAGGCCACGATCATCTCCGAGCGGTGCATCGACTGCGGCGAGTGCATCCGCACCTGCCCCAACAACGCAAAGATCGCCGTCACCGACCCGCTCGACGAAATAGATAAATTCAAATACAAAGTTGCCATTCCCGCCCCGTCCTTCGTGAGCCAGTTTTCCCGCCGCTATTCCCTGGAGAAAGTCCTCGCCGGATTTTTGTTCCTCGGCTTTGACCGTGTTCTCGAGGTCGGCTTCGGTGCGGATCTGATCACGAGCGCGATCGGCGAATATCTCAAATCGGCCGGCGCACAACTGCCCCGTCCCGTCATCTCTTCGGCATGCCCGGCCGTGGTCCGTCTTATTCAGGTGCGCTATCCCGGTCTCGTCGGCAACATCATTCCGATCCAACCTCCGATGGAGATCACTGCCCGATATGTAAAGGATGCCGTGCGGCGTGAACTCGGGCTCCCTCTGTCCGACATCGGGGTTTTTTTCATCACACCGTGCCCGGCGAAGGCGACCGCCGTCAAGCAGCCGGTGGGAACCTCGGAATCAAACGTCAACGGCGTCATTGCCATCCGCGATATGGTCAACCATATAAAGATGAACTTTGACAGGATACAGACCGGCAGCACGGCGATTCAGTCGGCGTCAAGCCTTGGACTTGGCTGGGGTCGGCGCGGAGGAGAAATCGATGGGATGGATATTCCCAACCGGCTCGCGGTGGACGGCATCCACGAGGTATCAAAAGTTCTGGAGAAGATTGAAAACGGAGGATTCCAAAACATCAATTTCCTGGAAGCCCAGGCCTGTGTCTGCGGGTGCGTGGGAGGGGTGCTCACCGCTGAAAATCCGTTCATCGCCAAGCTCAAGCTGGACATCGTTTCCAAGGAGAGCGGAGCAGGCAACCGAGAGGAACTCGAAAAGGCGCGGAGCGCCATCTCTCGGGACTGGTACTTCCTGCCGAATAAGATCCAACCCCGGCCGGCCATCTCACTCGGGACCGATGTCCGGGAGGCAATGAAAATGCTCCAGGAAATAGAGCGGATATGTAAGGAACTGCCCGGAATCGACTGCGGCTCCTGCGGATGTCCGACTTGCAGAGCCTTTGCGGAAGACGTCGCCGCAGGACTCATGATGCGGATGGACTGCCTGTTCGACCTGCGCGAGCGTGTCCGATGCCTCGCCGGGGAAATCTTCTCTCTCGCCAAAAAACTGCCCCATGCCATGCAGGATAAGGGAGGTGTTGATGACACTTAGCGAAATTATCAAGACATTCGGTCTCACCGTGTATGCGCCGCCCGCCGACGGACGGGTGAAGGTCGAACACGGTTACGCCTCGGATCTGCTCAGCGACGTGATCGCGAACGCCGGTAGGGACGACATATGGGTGACCATGCAGATGCATGTGAACATCATCGCCGTGGCCGCGTTGAAGGATATCGCGGCCGTAGTGATCGTTTCCAGTCACAGTCCCGCCGATGAGACGATCGGCATAGCCAAACAGAAGGGTGTCTGCGTCCTCGGCACGGGGATGACCACCTTCGAAACATGCGGCAGACTTTACGCCGCGGGCATCAGGGAAAGAGGAAAAGGAACAATATAAAAATACACCAATCTATTCATACCTATTCATAGAAGACAGGGAGGAAAGGACGGAATGGAAAACGTACAGAAT